>CBDUSJ010000052.1:0-10462 GCA_965369845.1 uncultured bacterium
AATCAAAACGCTATGAATTTTCTGTCGAAGATCTACCGGGCGGTATTTATTTTGTGATTGCTCAAACTCAAACAGCGCCGCTTGTCGGGAAGTTGATCATTCAAACTAAAAAGTGAAATCGGAGGTAATCGGTAATCGGTAATAATAACTCTTCAACTCTTTAACTCTTCATCTCTTTAACTCTTTAACTCTTTAACTCTTTAACTCTTCAACTCTTTAACTCTTCAACTCTTTAACTTTAGTAATTTGTATTAAAAAAAATTATCTTTGAATTTTTGAAGGAATAAAAAAAACAGAGATAGGCAATGATTGAAAAAAGTGAGGAAATAAGTGTACAGAGAAAATATCAGGAATTATTAAATAATTGTAGAAATTTTTCTGATGAAGATACTCGTGCAATCAATGATACCTTTGCCTACATCAGCAATTTTTTTGGCAACAAACGCAGAGAATCGGGTGAGTTGGAAATATGTCACAGTCTTTCTGTTGCAATGGTAGTTGCCCGCGAAATTGGCCTTGGGGCGCCATCGGTGGCTGCTGCATTGCTTCATAATATTATTGAATCGCCTGATCAAAGTCTTACAGAAGTTGAGAGAAAATTCGGTAAAGAAATCGCAACAATTGTCAGAGGTTTTAAAAAACTCTCCCTGATTCATTCAGAAAAAGTTTCATTACATTCCGAAAATTTCCGCAAACTATTTTTGAGTTATGTTGATGATATCAGAATTATTTTTATCAAAATGGCGCACCGTTTGTACGATATGCGCACTTTTGAAAAGATTCCCGAAAAACTGAAAACAGTGTTTTTGGAAGATGTCCAATACATTTATATTCCAATAGCCCATCGTCTTGGACTTTATCAGATAAAAGCCGAGTTGGAAGATCTTTCGATGAAATGGTCGAAAACTGAAGAATACAATAAAATTGCTTCGAAATTACGTGAAACAAAAAGACAACAGAATAGATATATTAAAAAATTTATTCAGCCATTAAAGAAAAAACTTGTAGAAGCAAATGTAAATTTTGAGATAGAAAGCCGTGCAAAATCTGTCCCTTCTATCAGGAAAAAAATGAACAGGCAAAAAATCAGCCTCGACCAGGTGTTCGATCTTTTTGCCATCAGGGTGATTTTAAAGGAAGTTTTGACAAAGGAAGATGAACAATTTTTAATTGATTTTAAAACAAAACTTGAAACCGAAGGCGATCCGACAAAACGAAAGAAAATAAAAAAAGTGGATAGAAAAAAGCCGGAAGTTGAACTACGTGAAGAATCCGAAAAGAAATTGATTCAACAAATTAAAATTTTTAAGGAAGAAAAGAAGAGACAATTAGATTTGTTAAAAAAAGAGAAATCGGCGTGCTGGTTTATTTATTCTGTGATAACCGACATTTATCAACCAAATCCAAAACGCCTGCGCGACTGGATCACAAGCCCGAAATTCAGTGGTTATGAAGCGCTTCATACCACCGTAATTGGGACTGAGAACAGATGTGTTGAAGTGCAGATACGAACACAAAGAATGGATGATATTGCAGAAAAAGGCGATGCTGCTCACTGGAAATACAAAGAATCGGCTTACGGAAAAGATGTTGCTCTATGGACTCTCGAAATACGAAATATTCTGGAAATGATTGGGTCGGAAACGCTTGGTGATACTCGGGTTTCTAAAATTGAATCTCCTACGGAAAACATATATGTTTTTACTCCCAAAGGTGATTTGAAGGAACTTCAGGCCGGTTCAACCATACTTGATTTTGCATTCGATATTCATACCGGCTTAGGCGCTAAATGCACCGGTGGAAAAATCAGCGGGAAAGTTTTTCCTATCCGTCATGTACTGCAAAACGGCGACAAGGTTGAGATACTGACTTCAAAAAACCAGAAACCCAATCCCGACTGGTTGAATTTTGTTGTTACTTCCAAAGCCAAAGTCAGGATTAAACGGTCGATAAGAGAGGAAAAATATAAAGAAGCACAGGCGGGAAAAGATATCCTGATAAGAAAATTCAGACATTGGAAAATTGATTTTTCTGACCAAAATCTAACCAAAGTAGTTAAGTATTATAATTATCAGAAACCTTTAGACCTTTATTATAATATTGCCAAAGGGAAACTGGATGTTTTGGAAATTAAGCAATTTTTTGCCGAAGCAAAAGATATGGCAGGAAAAGAAGTTGCCGAACCCGAAACGTTTGAAATTACCGAGAAACAAATCGAAGAGCAGTCGGTTAAAGATAAAGGGCACATCGTATTGGAGTCGGGCATGTCAAACCTGAACTATTCGCTTGCCAAATGTTGTAATCCGATTGCGGGCGACCCGATATTCGGTTTTATAACTATAAACAAAGGAATTATTATCCACAGGAAAAACTGTTCTAACGCAAAATATTTGAAGAAAAATTATCCGTACCGAAAAATTGAAGCAAGGTGGAAAGAAACAAAATCAACAGATTTTTTTGTTACAAACCTTAAAATTTTAGGACTCGACAGAATGGGAATTTTAAATAATATTACAAATATAATTTCAAACGACTTAAAAATAAATATGCTCGGTATCGATTTTAAACCCCGCAATGAAGGGTTTGAATGTCTTATAAAAGTTCATGTGAGAAACGCTGAACATCTTGGTTTTCTTAAAAAGAAACTTTTGAACATCAAAGGTGTAACAAAAGTTATACGATATGATTAATGCCTGAAATGTCAGTCGTTGGATTTTCCCGGCAACATTGGAACAAAAACAAATCCTCCATGATATTCCTCCTTATATTTATCGCTGCTAATTTTTACACATTTTACCATTGTCTGGTATCCCGATTTTCCAACGGGAGCCACCAAAATACCGCCTGTTTTAAGCTGGTCTTTTAAATTTATTGGAATTTCGGGAACAGCGGCGGTAATAATAATTTTGTCGAAAGGCGCAAAGGCAGGAAGTCCTTCGTAACCATCGCGATAAAACAAATTGATATTATAATTTATTTTATCGAGAAAGACTTTTGTTTTTTTATACAGATTTATCTGCCTTTCGACCGAAAAAACCTTGGCGCCCATTTCATGAAGGACACAAGCCTGGTAACCCGAGCCGGTTCCTATCTCAAGCACTTTATCGCCTTTTTGGATATTTAACAGTTCTGTCTGGAATGCCACGGTATATGGCTGTGAAATTGTCTGCCCCGACCCGATTGGGAATGCCCTGTCTTCATAGGCGTATTCCAGAAATGAGGAGTCCATAAAAAAATGCCTCGGAACATTATCTACAGCTTCAATAACTTTTTCATCACGAATTCCTTTTCTTCTAAGCCCATCCACAAGCTTTTTTCTCATACCTTGATGCTTGTACAAATCAATCATTTATGTAGTAAATATTTTTTTAATAGTTAAAAAATCAGTGCGTTTTTAATATTTCTTGCGAAAATATAAAAATACACGTTCTCAAAATATAATACATTTGCAAAAAAAAATTTATACAGATGAAAATCGGAGTATTAGGAGCAGGGCACCTCGGGAAAATTCATATTAAATGTATCAAAGAATTGAAAGATTATGAGCTGGTAGGTTTTTACGATCCCAACCGGGAAACTGCAGAAAAAATTGAGAAGGAATTTGGGATAAAAAAATTCGATTCCTTACAGGAAATTATCGAAGCTGTGGAAGTTGTTGATATTGTAACACCTACAATTTCTCATTTTGATTGTGCTTCGGATTCGTTAAAAAAATCCCGCAATGTTTTTATCGAAAAGCCGATAGTTGCATCGCCTGCTGAAGCGCGCGAACTAATTAAAATCGCCGAAGAAGCAAATGTTAAAGTACAGGTCGGGCATGTTGAACGTTTCAATCCGGCTTTTCTTGCCGCACAACCTTTCATTCATCAGCCGATGTTTATCGAAACTCACCGCCTTGCCCCGTTCAACCCGCGTGGTACTGATGTCCCGGTTATTCTTGATTTAATGATCCATGACATTGACATTATTTTAAGCGTCGTTAAATCAAATGTAAAAAAGATAAGCGCAAGCGGTGTCCCGATAGTAAGCGACACGCCGGATATTGCTAATGCGCGTATCGAATTTGATAACGGTTGTGTCGCTAACCTGACAGCCAGCCGTATCTCTTTGAAAAATATGAGAAAATCAAGGTTCTTCCAGAGAGATGCTTATATTTCGGTTGACTTTCTGAAAAATGATGTGGAAATTGTTAGAATGAATGATGTGGAAAATGAACCCGAAGATCCGTTTGCTATGATTATTGATTTGGGGGAAGGAAAAGGACTGAAAGAAATTTCAATAGAAAAGCCTGAAATAAAACCTGTAAATGCTATAAAAATGGAGCTTGAAAGTTTTGCAAAAGCAATTATAGATAATTCTATTCCACCGGTTACAATAAATGATGGATGCCAGGCTCTTGACGTTGCTTATAAAATACTTGACAAAATTCATTATTGATACCAATTTAAATAAGCAATATAAAAACTCATAAAACGTTCATTTTTTCTGAATTTAGTTTTAAAAATTTATGTTAAAGTCAGGTACTATAAGGCTGGTTGTTGTTTTTCTGTTCTCCGGAACATTGTTTTTTTTCGCTTGTAGAAAAGATAATCTTAAGCCGGGAATACCTGCATTCATCCACACCGATTCTATCGGATTAAATACCATATTCATCGATGAAGGTTCCAGCTCCCATAAGATAACAGATGTTTGGGTTTATGCCGAAGACCAGACAATCGGGGCATTTGAAATGCCTGCCACAATTCCAATTTTAAAAGATTGTTTAGGAAAATTAAGACTTGTAGCCGGGATAAAACTAAACGGTATATCTACAACCCGGATAGAATATCCCTTTTACAAGTCAATAATTATTGATGATTTTAATTTTTTACCAGATTCGGTCATAATAATCAATCCGACAACATGTTACTGGGAAACAACCAAATTTGTGTGGATGGAAGATTTCGAGAATGTTTCGATTTCGCTTGATACAACTTCAAAAAGCACAGTTAACATCGAACTCACTCCCGAAGGGTCTGCCGATACCTTTGAAGGTTTACATTCTGGCTTTATTATGCTTAATGAAAACGACACTCTTTTCGAAGCTGCTTCGTATAGCGCTTATGTGTTGCCGACCGACGGCTCGCCGGTATTTCTTGAACTTAACTATAAAAACAATAATATGTTTACTGTTGGCGTGTTTGCTCAAACGGCAACTCAGATTATTCAAGACCCTGTAATTTTTATCAACCGTAAAGAAAACTGGAATAAAATCTATATTAATCTTACAAACGCTGCCACGAGTACTTCTGATGCAATCGATTTTAAAATATTTTTCGGGGCGCTTAAAGAAGATGATGTTGCAGAACCAAAAATATATCTTGATAATATAAAGTTGATTTACAAAAATATTAATTGAATTGGAAATGAACTAAAATTTGGTTCACTTTAGGCACTTTAGGCATTTTAGACACTTTAGGCATTTTTTATGAATAAAAAGATACAACGGATTAAATATATAATTCTTGACTGGTTTTCGGCTGCGATAGCCTGGACAATGTTTTTTATCTTCAGGAAACAATCTCTTGAGCCCGAAGCGCTTGATTCTCTCAGAGAAATTTTTGGCGACCCGAAATTGTATTATGGCCTTGTAATAATTCCTTCATTCTGGCTTATTCTTTATACTCTATCCGGCTTTTACCGTAAAGTGTTTCGTAAATCGAGGCTGAAAGAACTTACACTAACATTGACAACCACTTTTATCGGAGTAACCATAATATTTTTTACCCTCATTTTAGATGATGTTGTAATTTCATACAAATCTTATTACAAATCGTTTTTAGTTCTTTTCCTGTTACAGTTTCTGATAACTTATATTTTAAGGCTAATCCTCACCACCCATACAGTAAACAAAATTCATAAAGGAATTATTGGATTTAAAACTATTATCGTCGGGAGTAATGAAAATGCTATCGGAATTTATCATGGTCTTGAAAATCAGGTTCAGTCATCTGGAAATAAATTTGTCGGATTTGTAAATGCTGTTGATTACGATAAATATTTGCTGTCTGAATTTCTTCCTCATCTTGGCCATTATAAAGATTTAAGAAAGATAATAAAAGAGTATAATGTCGAGGAAGTAATAATTGCTATCGAACAGCCGGAACATCAAAATGTGGAAAATATTATTGCCGAAATTGAGGATACCGAGGCAGTTATAAAAATTATTCCTGTTATGCAGGATTTTCTTACCGGTTCGGTAAAGACCACATCAATTTTCCATGAACCTCTGATACAAATATCTCCGGAGATGATGCCCGCCTGGCAGGAATCGCTTAAACGATTTATTGATATAATCGTTTCCATTATTACAATTATTTTACTTATTCCGGTTTATATTTTCACAGCTATTGGTGTAAAGTTATCATCCAAAGGGCCAATATTTTATTCTCAGGAACGGATTGGTTTACACGGGAAATCTTTTAAGATGCATAAATTTCGCTCAATGTATATAGGGGCTGAAAATGGAAAACCTCAACTATCGTCAAAAAATGACAATCGTATTACACCTTTCGGTAAATTTTTACGCAAAGTAAGGCTTGACGAAATTCCACAGTTTTATACTGTTTTGAAAGGAGATATGTCGTTGGTTGGCCCAAGGCCCGAACGCCGGTTTTTTATTACCCAGATTGTTAAACGCGCTCCACACTACCGCCTTCTGCATAAAGTTAAACCCGGAATAACTTCATGGGGACAAGTCAAATTCGGTTATGCTTCAAATGTTGATGAAATGATCGAACGGCTGAAATATGATATTTTGTATGTGGAAAATATGTCGCTTGCCATGGATTTCAAAATATTGATATATACCGTAATGATTGTCATTTTAGGAAGAGGGAAATAAGAATTTAAAATTTCCTTATTCATAGGAAATATCAATGACACCAAATAATAACGAATAAATAATAACGAATAAAGAATGAAGAAGTAAAGCAAGTCTTTAATAATTTTAATTTTATTATTTGGATATTATTTCGTTATTCAGTATTTAGTATTCGTTATTCGATATTAAAAAAGTGTCACTATTTTTTCACGTTAAAAACCTATAACAGATTGATAATCATTTATAGTGTCAAGAAGTGTGAATTTTAATTTTCTTAACGAATGTTATAAAAAATTGACCAGAAAATTTATTCCAATCCGCTTAATTGTTTTATTAATTTTTCTTGCTGTATCGCATAATTCACCAGCCCAGGAAATTCAAAAAGTTTTTAAAGCAGGCGAAACAATATTTTACGATGTTGCATACAACTGGGGTTTTATTTGGGTTGATGCGGGAAAAGTTAAGTTCAGTGTCGATAGCCTTGTAATAGATGGACGGCCGGTTTACCATTTTAAAAGTAGTGGTCGCTCGTTGAAGATATACGACTGGATTTTTAAAGTAAGAGATTATTATGAATCTTATGCTGATGCCGTTTCATTCGAACCGGTTTATTTCAGAAGAAATACTTACGAGGGAGGTTATTTTGTAAAAAATGAATATAATTTTGATTATGAAAATAAAAAGATATTTTCACATACCGAAAATTCGGATAAGCCCGAAACTTATGATACATTGAATTTGCTGCCAGGTATTAAAGATGTTCAAACCGCTGTTTATTTTGCCCGTTCGATAAATTTCTCCGATAAAAAAATCGGAGAGAAATTCTATTTCAGTATGATAATCGATAATGAGGTGTATAATATTTACGCCAGATATCTCGGTAAAGAAATAGTTGAAAATATTGATGGCAGGATTTATCGTTGTCACAAATTCTCTGCCATGCTTGTTGAAGGCACAATATTCAAAGGAGGAGAAGACCTGTTAGTATGGGCAACTGACGACAAAAACCAAATCCCTGTGATTGTTGAGGCTAAAATAATAGTAGGTTCCGTAAAAGCATATCTCGTTAATACCAAAAATCTGTTTCATAAAACAACTTCTATTATTAATCGGTGATCGGTAATCTATTCACCAATCGTCGATCAAAAAAAACGCACACCGTGTTCTGAATCCGTTTTTTTGTACTTTTGCCTGAAAACGTGTATTTTTAATTAACTAATAAAAAGGTATTATATGAAAAATTTAATCTTTCTTTCAGTTCTTGCAGCTTTCCTGATGTTTTCAGCTTGCAATGTAGAAAACAGTTCAACAACCGGTCTCAATGAGATCATTGGAAAACCGGAGCTAAAATTAACAAGCGACCGCATGACTCCCGAAGTCCTCTGGGCATTTGGCAGAGTGAGCGACCCCCAGGTTTCACCAGACGGTTCAAAAGTTCTTTATGGCATATCTTATTACAGCATCGAAAAAAATAAAGGAAATCGCGACCTGTATGTTGTAAATATTGACGGAACAGGCCTTCGGCAAATAACAAAAACAGCAGTAGGCGAATATAATGCAGTCTGGTCTCCCAACGGTCAAAAGATCGGTTTCTTATCTTGCGAAAGCGGTTCGATGCAAATTTGGGAAATGAATCCTGACGGCACAAACAGAAAGCAAATCTCAAATATTGAAAATGGTGTTACAGGGTTCAAATATTCTCCCGATCAGAAAAAAATACTTTTTACAAAAGAGGTAGCAATAGAAAAAACACTGAACGAATTGTATGAAGGCTTGCCACTTGCCACCGGGCAGATCTACAACGACCTTTTTTACCGTCACTGGGACGTGTGGGTCGATTCATACAGCCATGTGTTTGTTGCAGATTATACCGATGGAAAAGTTGAAAATGAAAAAGACATCATGGAAGGTGAACCATGGGACACTCCTCTGAAACCTTTTGGCGGAATGGAACAGATCAACTGGAGCCCCGATGGTAAAACAATCGCTTACACATGCAGGAAATTAAAAGGAAAAGAAGCCACACTTTCAACAAATTCGGATATTTTTCTGTATAATACCGAAACGGGAAAAACCGAAAATATTTCGAGTGGTATGATGGGATTTGATGTCGCTCCTGTTTATTCACCCGACGGAACAATGCTTGCCTGGGAAAGTATGGAACGCGATGGTTATGAATCCGACCAGGTACGTTTGTTTGTCCATGATTTTACCACCGGAAAAAATATTTATTACACCGAAGGATTTGACCAGGATGCTCACGGCCTTGCCTGGTCCGCCGACAATAAAACTATTTATTTTATCAGCGATTGGCATGCTATCGACGATATTTACAGCCTGAATATTGAAACCGGCAAAATTGCAAATATCACCAAAGGAGAGGATAGGTTCACATCTGTTATTCCTGCAGGTAAAACCCTTGTTGCAACAAGAAATTCGATGGCTTTTCCGACAGAGATTTTTACGGTTAATGCTGAAAACGGCAACTATTCTCAAATAACTTTTACCAACGCTGAACTGCTATCGAAGATCACCATGGGGAAAGCTGAAAAACGCTGGATAAAAACAACAGACAATAAACAGATGTTAACATGGGTAATTTATCCGCCACATTTTGATAAAGATAAAAAATATCCGGCGCTGCTTTATTGCCAGGGAGGGCCTCAAAGTACCGTAAGTCAGTTCTGGTCGTACCGCTGGAATTTTCAGATGATGGTTGCGAACGATTATATTATTGTGGCTCCTAACCGCAGAGGAGTGCCTGGATTTGGGAAAGCTTGGAATGAGCAGATAAGCGGCGATTACGGCGGACAAAACATGAAAGATTACCTGAGCGCTATCGACGCTGTTTCGAAAGAATCCTTTATTGATGAAAATCGTCTTGGAGCTATCGGCGCCAGTTATGGCGGTTTTTCGGTGTTCTGGCTTGCCGGAAATCATAACAAGCGATTTAAGGCTTTTATCGCCCATGACGGAATGTTTAATTTTGAATCACAATATCTCGAAACTGAGGAGATGTGGTTTGTCGATTGGGATCTTGGCGGGCCGTTTTGGGATAAAAAAAATAAAATTGCACAAAGATCTTATGCAAATTCTCCGCATAAATTTGTTCAAAAATGGGATACTCCGATACTTGTCATCCATAGCGAGCTGGATTTCAGGATTGCCTTTACACAGGGAATGAGCGCATTTAACGCAGCAGTGTTACGAGATGTTCCTGCTGAATTCCTCTATTTCCCCGACGAAAACCATTGGGTGCTTAAACCGCAAAATGGTATTCTGTGGCAAAGAACATTTTTTAACTGGCTCGATCGTTGGCTGAAATAATGTTAACAGTTCACAGAACAATGAAATTAGAAATTGGAAATTAGAAATTAGAAATTACTTGCCCTGTGAAACGAAGTAAATCCGTTCGACTGAAAGAAGTCCGTATGGATGGATGAAATTCGTAACGAAGTGGAGAATATTTCATCAGGGGGAATTGGAAATTCATCCATTCATGCCGATTTGATTGATTACCTGATATTTAACAATTGTAATTAAAAAATAATGAGTCTGGTATAAAAAGCCGCGAATGCGCGAATTATTAAATTTATTGCT
>CBDUSJ010000053.1:0-10318 GCA_965369845.1 uncultured bacterium
GCTCAATATTTACAGGACATTCTATTGCACAGGCATTACAAGTTGTACATGCCCATAATTCTTCCGGTTGGATGAAATCAAATAAGTCTTTTTTATTAATTAATTCTTTTCTTGTATTTCTTTTGCTCAAAAATTCAAGGCGATCACGAACATCCATCATAATTTTTCGTGGTGATAGTTTTTTGCCGGTAATATTTGCCGGACATCTTGAAGTGCATCTTCCGCATTCGGTACATGTATAAGAATCCATCAGATTTTTCCATGTGAGGTCTTTGACATCTTTAGCTCCAAAAGTAGTTTCTTCTGCATTTTCTTCATCCTGCTGTGGTTCGAATGATTCATCAAGCATTAGCTTTACTTCATTGGTAACAGAGGGCATGTTTGACATTTGAGCTTTTGGTTCCAACCTTGTATAATAAACATTTGGGAAAGCAAGAAAAACATGAAAATGCTTTGAGTAAGGAATATAATTTAAAAATATCAACACTCCGATTATATGAAACCACCATCCAAACCGTTCCAGAAAAATCAATGTATTTGTTGGTAGTCCTTCAAATAGCGGGATAAACAAACTGCTTAAAGGAAATAATCCCACTTTCACGTAATGGTCAACAGCGCGTTCTTGTAATATGCTGTCGCAGGCATTCATCATTAAAAATGCACTCATCAAAAAAACTTCGGTGATAAGGATAATATTTGCATCGGAACGAGGCCATAAGGTCATTTCTTTATTCCAGAACCTTTTAACTTTAAATAAATTACGGCGTGCCAGAAAAACAATACAGGCAATAATTACAGATAAACCGAAAAATTCAAATATTGAAATGAGTATAGTATATAATTGTCCGGTAAAGTAAAAAATTCGGTGAGAGCCGAAAATGCCGTCTATCAGAATTTCAATCATTTCAATGTTTACAATAATAAAACCCACATAAACAAAAATGTGCAAAATACCTGATATCGGGCGGGAAACCATCTTGGATTGGAAAATAGTAACCTTAAACATTAATTTCCACCTTTCAAACTTCTTGTCTTTTAAATCAACATCTTTTCCAAGATTGATACTGCGCGAAATAATCATCACGTTTCTGTAAAAAAAGAGAATTGCTAATAACAGAAATACTATAAAAATTATATTAGAGATCATAAGTGTTTATTTTTAATATTTAACAATTATGTTTTTCCTGATGAATAATTTCAAATGTTTAAGCCTCTTGGTTCGAAGGTAATTCAAGACCGTAACCCTGTATTTTGTCAGCTTTCTTAAGAAGGAAAGCAAGGTAAATGGAAATAATGCCAAGAACTACAAGCATAAGGATCGGGATTGTATAATTGTAAAATGGGATTTCACCGGCAAACTGCATCTCTTTGATTTTAATATGGATTTCTCCTACAGAAAGACCCTGTGCTTTCAGTTTTTCGGTGGTTTCCTGAATTATTGCGATCACTTCCGGATTTACCAGGTCGAGAACTTTACCAATGCCCCAGAAGAATGCGGCGAGACCGTAATTCTGAATTGTGAACATGGTTGCATAAGCTGTGCCAAGCCTGTTTTCTGCAACAATTTTTGCAACAGAAGGCCACATTGCTGCCGGAACCAACGAGAATGCAACGCCAAGAGCCAGAAGTCCAAGATAACCTAAATAAATATTATCGAATACCGATAATGAAAGATGGGCAAAAATGAGCAAAAACGAACCTAAGATCATTAGTGAAGCAGCTTTACCCTTTTTGTCAACAATAGATCCAAATATCGGAGTGAAGATAATAGTGCCGAGAGGAATAAGGCTGGCAACCTTCGGCCCGTTTGAAAAAATGGCGCCTAATTTTTGCCACAGGTTCATGTTGCTCATGTTGGGAAGTTCGAGTGTAAGTCCAAACTTATTGACCAAAAGGTCGGGAGCATATTGCATAAAAGGAAAAACAGCGGCATAGAATGATACACATAAAAGCGCAATTAAAATAAAAGAACGATTTGATACAAGTTTGATAAGATCGGAAAATTTGAATTTTTCTTCATCTTCATCCGATTTAATTTTACCTATTTGTTTGTCAATTTTAATATCAAAGATCAAGTAAACAAAAAAACCGATCAACGCAATTCCGATAAGAGTAGCGGCAAAATTTACAGCCGGCGCTACCAGTCCGCCGCCAATATCAATAGAAAAAGCTGTTCCCAGTGCAGAACCAAGACGTCCGAAACCCATATTAATGGCAAATGCCAGGGCAAGTTCATAGCCTTTAAACCATTTTACAATTGTCCGGCTAACGAGTACACACACAGTTTCCAATCCGGTTCCGAATAATATTCGCCCTACCATCATCCATGCAAGCTGTGTATTGGGATCATCACCAAAAAATCCACTGGCTGCAAGAGCAGTGATTGCAGCGCCCAAAGTGGCCAGCAAACCGAAAATTATACCTGAAATACGTATCCCCCATTTGTCGAGAATTATACCCCCTAAAATAATCATCCCGGCAAGGTTTGCCCAAGTTGTCGAACTGATCAATAATCCGAAATCACTACTCGAAAAACCCAACTGAGATTCCATCAAAGGTTTTATGCCCGAAAAAAAATCCTGAAACCAGTAGGTGCTGAATGTTAACATTGCCAGAAGAACCAAAACAAACCATCTGACAGGCGCTGAATCGCGCAATAAACGTTTTACTTTACTCATATTAAAATAACTTTGTTTGTTAATTAAGTCAGCGAAAGTAGCCAAAAAACTGATAATACCAAAAAAGAAGAAAATTGTAGGCTAAAATAATTTATTCACTGATGTGTATTAATTTTTTAGTTTCAAAAAATTCTTCATCAAAAAGGTCTTTCAAATTATAAACGCTGTATTTTTTTTTCAGAGTTTTTAATTCATCCGAAAAATCGCCGCCTTTCAGGTATAAAATCCCGTTGTGAAGAGAATTGAATCCGCCTCGTAAAATTTTCCCTTTCGACCAATCAACAAAAACCGGCAACTTTGCTACAGCGCGGCTAATAATAAAATCATATTGTTCGTCGATGTTTTCAAATCTTAACTGGCGGCAGGTCACGTTTTGAAGTCCTAACACTTTGCTGATATTTTCGACAACTTTAATTTTTTTACCGACCGAATCTATCAGAAGAAACTGCACTTCCGTGAACAGAATAGCCAGCGGGATTCCCGGAAAACCGCCTCCTGTTCCCACATCTATTATTCTGGTTTTAGGTTTGAAGGTGATAACTTTTGCAATACTTAACGAGTGTAAAATATGTTTTTCATACAAATTATCCAGGTCCTTTCGGGAAATAACATTTATCTTTGAATTCCAATCTCTGTAAAGTTTATCAAGTTTCTGAAATTTTTGTTTCTGAAGTTCAGAGAGATTAGGAAAATATTTTTCGATAATTTGCATTGGGCAAAGATAAAAGCATTATGAAAATTATAAGAATAAAAAATAATTACCATCTTTGATAACTTTTTTAATTATACCATAAATCCGCAAATAAAATATCTAAATAGCAGCGAAACTTGTCCGTATGGATGCGCGAATAACAATAAAATATAACTTATTTTCCTTAACCTAAATGAGTGAAGTAAAATTCGAGTAAATTCGCGATATTAGCGGCTAACAAAAAAACACTTGCGGATTTTAGGAATTATACCATAAATCCGCAAATAAAATATATAAATAGCCGCGAATGCGCGAATAACAATAAAATATAACTTATTTTCCTTAACCCAAATGAGTGAAGTAAAATTCGCGTAAATTCGCGATATTAGCGGCTAACAAAAAAACACTTGCGGATTTTAGGATTATACAAAAAAAACTAAATAGACATTAAATAATGGAATCGTTTTTAAAAAAATTATCCGTTCATATTTTCGAACATTACAGAGAAAAAACCGGCGATATTTGTGTAGTGCTGCCGAATCGCAGGGCAGGATTATTCCTGAAAAAATATCTTGCCGGCCATATCGACCGGCCTGTGTGGGCGCCGGGCATATTTTCGATAGATGATTTTTTTATTCAATTATCCGGATTAAGGCAAATTGATCCTGTGGGAATTTTATTCGTTTTTTATGACGTTTACCAATTTATTGAAAAGGAAAAAGCCCAACCTTTCGAGGAGTTTTTAAGTTGGGCAAATGTTCTTTTGCAGGATTTTAACACGATTGACCTTCATCTGACAAACCCCCGTATTTTATTCTCGTATCTTACGGAAGCCAAAGCAATTGAAAAATGGAATCTCGGAGAAAGGCCGCTTACAAAATTCGAAAAGGAATACCTGCGTTTTTACAATTCTCTGTTTCAGTATTATTCCGAATTAAAAAAAGTTTTGCTCGAACGGAAAGAAGCATATCAGGGATTGATTTACCGGGAGCTGGAGGAAAATATTTCAAAGGTTGCCGGAACTTTAAAATGGGAGAAAATAATTTTTGCCGGTTTTAATGCTCTCACTGTTGTAGAAGAAAAAATAATAGATTTTTTCAGGAAATCAGGTATTGCCGATTTGTTGTGGGATGCAGATGAATATTACCTGATAGATAAGAGCCAGGAAGCCGGTTTGTTTTTAAGAGAATATTTTAAGAAATTCAAAAAAGGAGAGATAAAATGGATTGGGAAAGATTTTCTAGGTAAAAAAGAAATCAGGATTTTCGGCATTCCTAAAAATGTTGGGCAGGCGCGGCTTGCCGGTCAGATATTGTACGACTGGAGCAAAAAGGATACAAAATTTGAAAACACCGCCCTTGTTATGTGTGATGAAACCCTGTTCCTTCCAGTGCTAAATTCCCTGCCATCCGCAATCAACGATTTTAATGTTACAATGGGCTACCCTTTGAAAAACACAAATTTATTCCAGTTGTTCAGTTTTGTTTTCAGCTTGTATGAAAATGCAGGGAGATTCGGGAAGCTTGAAAAATCCGGTAAAAAAGGTTTTTATTATCCTGATATTTTAAAAATCCTGCGTCATAATTATGTGCAGTTATTTTTCGTTCCTGACGAACTTGTTGAGGAAATAAATAATTCGAACAGGGTGTTTTACACATCAGAGCAAATCATTGATATGGTAAGGTTTAAGATAGAAAAAATGCCTGACATTGTTGAAATTTTATTTTCCGGCACTACGCCACCGCCACTGCAAGTTGTCGAAAAATTCGAAAAAATAATTACTGTTTTGCGGGATCACTTCATTACACAAAATTCCGGTAAAGATGGCAGTCACATTATTGATCTTGAATATCTGTACCATTTTGCAAAAATCATAGCCCGGCTCAAAAGTTTTATCAGTAATAATAATTATGTAAAAACGATAAAAACGCTTCGCAGAATTTTTAACAGCATTATCCGGTATTTAAAAGTTCCGTTTTATGGCGAACCGTTAAGGGGCTTGCAGATCATGGGAATGCTCGAAACACGGAATCTTGATTTCGACCGCCTTATCCTGCTTTCGGCAAATGAAGATATTCTCCCTTCATCCGGTATAGGAAATTCATTTATTCCTTACGATATTCGGAAAGAGTTTGGCCTTCCGACAATTAAGGAAAAAAATGCAGTATTTGCATATCACTTTTACCGCCTGCTGCAAAAAGCCTGTGATGTAAACATAATTTTCAGTACCGAAGCGGATAAATTTGGCGGTTGTGAAAAAAGTCGTTTTATAAGTCAGCTTCAATATGAGTTGCCATTGTACAATCCGGAAATTAAGATATCAGAGGAAACTATAAATATGCCGCCTCCCGTAACCGTTTCAGAAAAAACCATTGTTATCAAAAAATCGCCGGCTATTTGTGATAAATTACTTAAAAAGGCAGAAAGCGGATTTTCGCCTTCAATTTTAAATATTTATCGAAGATGTCCGTTGCAGTTTTATTTTCAGGGAATTGCCGGATTGGACGAAACAGAAGATGTGGAGGAAAATATTGATTTCAGAACGATGGGCAACATAGTTCACGAAACGCTCGAAAATCTTTATATGCCGTACATTGGAACAAAGCTCAAAGCGGAATATTTCGGAAAGATGCAAAAAAATATGGACCGTGAAATAAGAATAAGTTTTAATAATAAATACCGTGACGGCGCTTTTAATTATGGAAAAAATTTGTTGATATTCGAAGTTGTGAGAATATTTGTAAAAAGATTTTTAAATATTGAAACTGAATTTATTAAAGGTGCTGATGAAAAAGGTGATGAAATTATAATCCGTGAACTCGAAGGTAAATACAATACGTTTCTTAAAATTGCGAATGGAGAAAATGAAATCAGGATCAAACTGAAAGGGATTATCGACAGGGTTGATGAATATGCCGGAAGAACAAGGATCATCGACTATAAAACAGGTAATGTTGATGCTTCAAAAGAATTGAGATTTTCGGATATGGACGATCTGATGTCGAACCATAATCTTGATAAAGCATTTCAGTTGCTGATGTATTCATGGCTATACTGGAAAAACAAACAGGACGCCAATCCTTTGTACACTGCCGGAATTATTTCGTTCAGAAGATTAAGCGAAAAACTTATGGAGGTGAAACACAAAACTCTTGAAAATAAACAAGGTAAGCCGGGAGTGGATTTGAATATTCTGAAAAATTTTGAATTTATTTTAATAGAACTTCTAACGGAAATATTTGATAAATCTGTTCCTTTCCGGCAGACCGATAATATTGAAATTTGCGGGCGATGTATTTTTAGTGGGATTTGTAACAGGTAGGAAAGAAGATGATAGCTGATTTTTTTTAACATTAATCTGTAAAATAAATGTTTAATGGTTATTTTTGTATATTTGTTTCATACAAACATTTAAAATTTAAACTGATGAAAATAAAATACTTTTATGGAATTACAGCATTAATAGCCGGATTATTATTATCCACGTATTGTTTTGCCCAGCCACAGCCAAACGACACACTTACAGGAGGCGGGACAAGCGGAACCGGGGCTGTTGGAGGCGGCTATTATACAAACAACATAAATATTCCCGGCGGTTGGAGCGGCATATCAAATTTTGTTAATCCTTTTGATAGCAGCGTCGTTAACCTGTTTGCACCTGTTGTTGATGATCTTGTCATAATTCAGGGTGAAAATGGGATGTACTGGCCGTCACAGAATGTAAATACACTGAGAAACTGGAATTCTTTTAAAGGTTATAAAATTAAAATGTATAATGATGTCTCGGTGAGTTTTATGGGAATATATCTTGGTGGTTCTGTTTTATTACTTGACGAAGGCTGGACAATTATGCCGGTATTATCTGAATGCCCGGTTTCCATCGCCGAATTATTCAGCGGAGTTGAAGACAAACTTGTTGTCATTAAAAATATATCCGGTCTTGGGGTTTACTGGCCGGAGCAACAGATATTCACCCTCCAAAATCTTTGGAGCGGAAAAGCTTATCTTGTAAAAATGTCAGAATCAGCAGAGATTTGTTTTCCTCAATGCAATGAAAATTTAATTGTGAACCAAAATTTTATGATAAGAAACAATACACTCTGGAATGATCCTGTGAGAACTGCATCAACACATCTTTTTGTTATTCGACAACCGGCAACTATTTTACTGGAAATTGGTGATTATATCGGAGCTTTTGCAGATGAAAATATTTGTTACGGAATAACGGAATATACCTCAAATCAGGAGAATTTTATTTTGACGGTTTATTACGATGATACCACCACACCCGAAAAAGATGGTTTTTATCAAAATGAAGTTGTAAATTTCAGAGTATTTCGCCCGGATACTCAGGAGGAAATTGAGGTTGTTGCCGGTTTTGACCTTGCGATGCCCAATCAGGGAAATTTTTCCGATAACGGCCTTTCAGCAATTGATGAGATTGAATTTATTTTTCAATCGGTAGCTGGAAGTTATAATTCCGGCATCGAAATTTTCCCCAATCCGGGTAACGGGAAAATAACTATCAAAAATATAAAAGAATATTCACAAATTGTCTTGCTCGATATTTCAGGAAGAGAACTTTTTAGATCGGGCATCCGTTCAAATTTTAAATCTGGAATTTTAAATCTGGATTTTTCTCAACTTAATAAAGGAATTTATTTAATTCAGCTTATTGGTTCGGAAAGCAGGCACACAGAAAAGTTGGTCATCCAATAAAAAAATTATTATGAAAAAATCTCGGGCCTACCCGTTCATTTTTTTTATTCTTGTATTAACGTATTCGTGCAACAAGAAAAATAATGATGATAATCGTGAAATTTTAAAACTCCTAAGGGCAATTGAAATACAGGTAGATGAACCATCGGGGCTGAGTTTTGGGTTTTCCGCAAATGAACTCTTAACTGTTAGTGATCAGACGAACAAAATTTATGTTATTTCCAAAGATGGAGAAGTGCTATCGGAACTCGACTATGTTGGCGAAGACCTTGAGGGTATAACTATCAGGCGTTCCGATACAACGATTTGGGTTGTTGAAGAAGGAAACCGTGAAATTATAAAACTTGACAAGGACGGGAACGAACTGGAACGCTTCCAGGTAGATATTGGTAGCAAGAATAATAAAGGCCTTGAAGGAATATCATATATTGAAAAAAATAATTGTTTCTATCTCGTTAAAGAATCAGATCCCGGTTTACTTATTAACTGGTCGCCCGAAACAGGGGTTGGAGAAACAAGAGTTCTGAATTTTGCACTGGATTATTCAGGAATTTACTGCGACCCCAACAATGATTTTATTTGGATCGTCAGCGATGAAAGCAAAACTTTAAGCCGTTTGAGTATAAACGACACCCTGGTAGATTCATGGGAAACAGGATGCATCAAACTTGAGGGAGTTGTTGTTGAATCAGGAAATGGTAAAGTTTTTTGTGTAAGCGATGCGGAAAATAAATTATTTGAATTTGTGTTTGAGAAAGAGTAAAAATGGTTAAATGGTTAAATGGTTAAATGGTTGAAGGGTTAAACAATTATTTAATGACAAAAGAATGACAATCAAAAATCTTAATAACGGAGATACCATCAATCCGAGGTATGAATTCAGAACATTTGGCAAGGATTTTAGCAAAGCCATTTTCAGGATGTCACGCCTTTCGGTTCCCGTTCCTGAAAAATTCAGGGAAAGACATTCTGATGAAATTTATATTTTATCCGAAAATAATGATACAAATAATATAAAAATCCGTGATAGAAAAATTGATATTAAAACCCTCATTGAAAAAAAATATGGATTTGAACAATGGAAACCGGTTATTAAACTAAATTTTCCAATCACATTAGAAATCCTGATTAAACAAATAATTCCATTTTTAAATTTCGACTTGCACAAAGCGGAAAGAACACATTACGAACTCGTGGAATTTTTAAGCATCATTAAAAAACATCCCAGCCTGCAGATAGTTAATGTAAAAAAACAAAGATTCGGATACATGATTGAAAACACTATATGTGAGGCGGCAAACGTTTTGATCAACGGGGTAAAAGTTGTCAGTATTTGCGCTGAATCAACAAATACTGACGATATAAAAAAGACAATTAAGGATTTAGGTCTTGAAGATATTGAAAATATTAATTATGTACAAGCCATTAAGAGGGTTATCGGCATGTCGGATAAACCTTTGGCAAGCTGAAAAATAAATTTATCCAAACACAATATGAACATGTCCCGTGAGATAGAAAGAAAATTTTTGGTAAAAGGAGATTTTAAAAAAAATGTAGTTAGTTCAACACGAATAGTGCAGGGATACCTGTCGTCAGTTCCTGAACGCTCCGTACGTATCAGAATGATGGGAACAAAAGGTTTTGTCACAGTTAAAGGAATTGGAGACAAATCAGGAGTCAGCCGCTTCGAATGGGAAAAAGAGATTAGTGCATTAGAAACCGAAAGCCTTCTAAAAATTTGTGAACCCGGAATAATTGACAAAACAAGACATATTGTTCCTGTCGGAAAACACACCTTTGAAGTTGATGTATTTCATGGTGAAAATGAAGGACTGATAATTGCCGAGGTAGAGCTTGAATCGGAGGATGAACAATTTGAAAAACCCGAATGGCTTGGCAAAGAAGTTACAGGTGATATTAAATATTACAATGTCATGCTGAAGAAAAAACCATTTTCAAAGTGGTAAGAATTTTACCCATTCAGGATTTTCGCCGATAAATATCCCCTCTGAAACCCAAAACCAGAAACTCTTCAACTCTTCAACTCTATGGGTGAGAGGGCGAGGGAGCGAGTGGGCGAAAGGTGAATTTTTATTAGTGATTAGTGAGTTGTGATTTGTGATTAGTGAATTCTGCAATCTGCAATCTAAAATCTTCAACCGGTTACTTCCCCTGATGGTCTTCATGAAATCTTTTAATGCGGTATTCCAGGTCGGGAAACTGGGAGCGT
>CBDUSJ010000054.1:0-10265 GCA_965369845.1 uncultured bacterium
ATCATCAACAAAATAAATAATACCTGAATTATCAATTGCCGGCGAAGAGCTTATACTTGCACCCGTTTCTATCCTCCAGCGTTCTATGCCATCAGGGTCGAACACATAAAAATTCCCGTTTTTACAACCGAAATTAATGGCTCCGTTTTTTGCTATTGCCGGAGTTGATACAACCTGGCCATCAAACATTTTTGTCCATAAAATATTCCCATCGGTATTTACGGCATATATCTCGCCATTGTCGTAATAGCTGCTTCTTGTCCCGAAATAAAGATTACTTTCAGCGCCAATTACAATTGAGGTGCTTATTTCGTAGTAATCGTCCAGCAGGTCGGTTTCCCAAAGGACAGCGCCGTCGGTGTTATACGCCCTTATGCACGGTTGGTAATTTCCAAGCGGGCCATGGTAGCCCCCGATATAAATAATATTATTATCTCCGATAGTTGCCGGGCTATATGCGAAATAAATTTTTTCCCAGTTGAGCCCGCCTGAATTGTTGAGTGAATACAGATTGCCGGTATTTCCCAGTAAACCTCCGATATAAAGGTTCCCCGCCATATCTATTGCCGGGGCAAAAAAGTGATCGTAGCCGGTATAATAATTCCAAAGTTCATCACCATTTTTATTTAGGCAATAAACATAACCTCCGCCAAAATTTTCCATATCGCCAAAGTAAAGCCGTCCTGATTTATCAAGGGATATTGTCGATAACCAGTCGTTTGCCGGGGGATCGAATATCCATTGTTCCACTCCCGAAGAATCCAAAGCAATTACTTTTTTACCTCTCGGATAATAAAGGTATTGGTTGTCGTGTGAAATTGTAATGTTTTCGTCATCGTACCTCATTGTTGAAGTCGGTGGTGTATATTCCCATTTAATATTGCCACCCGGATTTATAGCCCAAACTTTAGAGCCGGAAATATAAATCGTTCCAAAATCATCAATAGCAGGCGCTGAACATATATTTGAGAGTTGTATTGTCCATTTGATCTCGCCTTCCAATGTGCTTTTCCCTTTAAGAAGAATATTAACCAGCGGTTGGTCGGGATCGTTAGTATAAAGTTGTAAAGTATCGTTGAACATGGCAATACTGTCGGGGCCGAATAATAATACGAAAAGCAAGCTGTCGCCGGGTTGGATGTACTCGGTAAATTTATTGCCGTTTGTATTTTTTGAAATTATTTCATTAACAAAAAAAACATTACTTTCCAAAACCCAATCAAATTCAAGTTCGATATTACCTAAGTTTTTTATACAAAGCGTATCCGTTTTTTGATAACCGGGCTCCACGTACCCGAAATCAAATAGTTGCTTGCTTAGATAAATATTAGGTTGCGGCAAAATAATGTTTTCAGCTAAACCGGTGAAATACGGATCGTGCCTGTACATAGGCCAGGGTGAAACGGTAAGTTGAGCATCGGGTTCTTCGATGGCGATCAGGTACGAACCTTCATAATCAGAATTCATTCCATAAGTAAAAATATTGCCGTTTTTCCCGATAAACATCGAACCCAGTGGCGAACAATCCAAACCTGCCTGATACGTGCTGAATTGCCACTTGATGTTTCCATACGGGTTTATGGCATAAAACCTTCCGCTTTGCGTACCGCAGGTGGAAAAATAACAAGTGCCGTCAGACGCAACAGTCGGGGTGCTGCCACATCCGGCGGTGCCGCCGTAGTAAAACTGCCAGACTATGTTTTGGGTTTGTTTGTCAATTTTATAAAGATTTCCGTATCCTCCACCCCAAAAATTTATTGTACGCAAATATAAATTGTTGCTATCGCCAATAATAACAGCGGAAGGGTTAGGCTCGTTAAGTGTCATTTCCCAGGCCAGGCTTCCATCGGGATAAAATGCTTTAATTTTCGATTTGCCGGTCTCAATCGAACTCGTTGCTACATAGATCATCCCGTTGCTGTCGATGGTTGGTTCGCCCCGCACATGATTAAACAGGAGGGAAACAAAAATTTGGTTGCCTGTATTTTGAAGAGCTACTAATTTGCTGAACTCCGTGCCGAAATAAACATTGCCATCCCTGCTCACCGAAAGCGGAGTGGCTATTTCGCCATAGTTTGATATGTATTCCCATCTAAAAGCGCCATCAGGATTTAATGAATAGATTTTTTGCTGGTTTGCAAAATAAATGTTGCCTGCTGTATCGATAGCTGCCGGCTGAGTTATGCTTCCTCCGGCTTCGTAAATCCAGTTAACCGATCCATCCGGCTTCAGGCAATATAATTCCCCGCTGTTTTCCGACCCCAATAAAAATTCTCCCGTTTGTGGGATGATCAGCGGGTCGGCCTCAACACGCTCATTTATATCCACCGCCCACAACGAATCGCCCGTTTGGCTAAAACAATAAAGTGTGGATTTGGGAACACCTGACGATTTATATCCCACAAAGTAGATTTTTCCTTGCGGGTCCATTACTATCTGCGAACATCTCCAGTACTCAGTATGGAAATACCAGAGCATATCACCGGGACTTTTACACATTGCTAACGAAGGTAAACTTAGAAAAAAACTCAGAATCAGGTATGCTATTAAAATCAACTTCTTCATAGGTTTTGGTTAAGAAATTAGAAATTGGAAATTAGAAATTGTAAATTCTTAAATCTAAAATCTCAATTCTCAATTCTTAAATCTTAATTCTTATTTTATCCAAGTTTTAAATTTATTAGCAAAACCACGAGGGGCTGTCTTTTCTGCTAATTGTCGTCTATAATTTGCCCTGTGCCTGATATTATTGATGAAATAACCGGAGCGCCTTTGTAATAAACATTCCCAACACCTGTAATTGTAACATTAAGTAAATGATTCACACGAACCTTACAGTTGCCGGTCCCTGTAATGTAAATATAACAGGTGTCAACTTCCTGGTTATAAGCGTCAACATTTCCTACTCCGACTATATCGATATTTAGTCTTTCCTGTTTTTCACCTTCAAGATAAAAACTTCCTGCCCCGATAGATGCAATTTCACTAATTTCGGGAATTGTAATTTCTATCTCGATTTCTTTGGAAGAACTGACGCTTACATTTTCCAAAAAGCCGGTTATCAGTTCCCCGTTACTTACCTCACAGGTTATTACGTCGAGAATGTTTTGCTGTGCTTTAAGAATTACCTGTCGCGGGTTTCCCCTGCTGATCAGGATTTTAGCTGTGCCAATATTTTTTACACTCGTAAATCCGGGAAGGATAATTGTGTCGGAAACTACTTCACCTTCACCATTTATTATATTGTTACCGTTGTTGTCGTCCTTATCGCAAGCTGAAAATTTTATCAGGCATAAAATTATTATCAGCGATAAAATCAAATTTCTTTTCATAATTTGAGAGTTCTTAAATAATGTTTACAAATATTTTATAATTGCCTGATTTTCTTAAATATAAATAAAATATATCTGTGAAAATCTGAGAAATCTGTGGCTTGATGAAAATACAAAAGATACTGCCACAGATTACACTAATTAACACAGATTTAATTTTTCAGTGAAAATCTGTTAAATCCGTGTTCACCCTGTGAAATAAATACACTATAATACAAATACTATTTCACGGGGCAAACCCTGTGGAATAATTAATGATTTAGACTTAATAAAAATAATAACTACTATTCCCCAGGGTAAATCCGTGTTCTATTCATTTAAAAATGTTCAAATATTATGTAGTGTTTATTCTTATTCTAAGAAGTCAATATTAGAAATTGATCATCTTATAATCATCTTATAATTGTCTGTTTTCTGTCAGGTCCCAATGAAACAATTGAAACCGGAGTTTTTACTTCTTTTTCAATAAAATCAATATAACTGACGAGCTCCTCAGGAAACTCTTCAATTGTCTTTATTCCATCTATCGGACAATTCCAGCCTTTTATTTCTTTATAAACCGGTTCAACGTGCTCGTTTTCAAAAGGCACAAAATCTATTTCCGAATTATCCAATAAATATTTTGTGCTTATTTTTAAAATATTAAAATGGCTGAGAACATCCCCTTTGGTCATCACAAGATCGGTAACGCCATTTAGCATAATTGAATATTTGAGAGCCACGAGGTCGAGCCAGCCACAACGCCTCGGTCGTCCAGTGGTAGAACCGTATTCATGACCTTCATCACGTAAAATTTTCCCATCAATATTTTCAAGTTCGGTGGGAAACGGGCCGCTGCCGACACGTGTACAATATGCTTTAAAAACCCCGTATATCCTGCCAATTTTTGAGGGGGCGACACCTAATCCCGAACAAACGCCGGCACAAACAGTATTTGATGACGTTACAAAGGGATATGACCCAAAATCAATATCCAACAAAGTTCCCTGCGCACCTTCGGCAAGAACCGATTTGTTTTCGTTCAGACATTTATTAATGAAATGCTCACTGTCGATATGAGGAATACTTTTTAGAACTTCGATGGCTTCAAACCATTTTTTTTCATATTCATCAAAATGCAAACCATCAAATAAAAATTGACCGGGGCCGAACGGGTATGAATTAATTATTTTCAGATGTTTCTCCTTCAGTGCGTTGTACTTATTTATAAAACTGCCGGATGATACATCACCGACCCTGATCCCGAGCCGCGCAATTTTATCTGTATATGTCGGGCCGATACCTTTTAAAGTTGAACCGATTTTAGCTTTGCCTTTTGAAGCCTCATAAACAGCATCAAGCAAACGATGGGAAGGCAGTATCAGATGTGCTTTTTTTGAGATTAAAAGATTTTTTATCGGGTCGATTTTCTCTTTTTTAAGTTGATCCACTTCACAGCCCAAAATAAAGGGGTCGATTATTACACCATTACCGATGATATTAATTTTATCAGGATTAAAAATCCCGGAAGGAATAGTGTGTAAGATAAATTTTTTACCGTCAAATTAGATAGTGTGTCCTGCATTCGGACCACCCTGAAATCTGGCTACAATATCATAATCAGGCGAAAGAACATCAACAATTTTACCCTTGCCTTCGTCTCCCCATTGAAGGCCTAATAATACATCTATTTTCATTTATATTTTTTTCTTGAAAAATAAAACTCGCAATTCCGGTTATTTTTTATCCTTTTTTACAATCCTTTTAGGCTTACGGACATTTCTGACCTGATGACCGAAAAAAGTTAATGAATGATGAGATATTTTAACATTCAGTTCTTTCTCAACGTATTCTTTAATTTCGTATATCCTTGGATCGAAAAACTCCATTATCTTGCCATCGTCAACACAGATAAAATGATCGTGCTTCTTAGATTTATACGACCGTTCAAACTGGGCGCAATTATTTCCAAACTGATGTTTTGTTACCAAATTACAATCAAGCAACAATTCGATGGTGTTATATAAAGTTGCCCTGCTAACACGGTAATTATTATTTTTCATTTTGAAATAAAGAGTTTCAATATCAAAATGTCCGTCAGTAGCATAAATCTCCTTTAGAATGGTATATCTTTCAGGCGTTTTCCGATGCTTTTTATTTATAAGATATTCAGTAAAAATTTTTTTTACCGTATCAAATATGTCCTGGTTTTCATTCATATCAGTAAAAATTTGGGCATAAAAATAATATTTTTTTTAATCAATAATTATTTAGTATAAATAAAAATAAAAAAAATAAAAATTTATTATGATTTTTGCGTTTATTTTAAGTTCAAAACATAAGTTCGCATAAATTTATGACCGAAGATCACAAAAAGGTACTACGCATATTCAAATTTAAAAGGGTTATTGTTCCGGTAATAATCGGTCTTGGAGTTGCAAGTTTTCTGGTTTTCAGGAATTTCAATTTAGAGCCTTTCAGGAAAATTAACTGGACTTATTATTCAACTCTCTGGTTGATAATTGCAGTGGTAATGATGTTTACCCGCGATGTTGCTTATATGTACCGCATCAGGTTATTAACCGATAAACGTTTAAGCTGGCGAAGAGCTTTTGATGTAATTATGCTTTGGGAATTTGCTTCATCGGTTACACCAAGTGTTGTCGGCGGGTCGGCGGCAGCTTTGTATATTGTAAGCATGGAAGGTATCAGCCCCGGCAGATCAACGGCAATCGTAATGATAACAGCCCTGCTTGATGAAATTTTTTACATAATAATGGTTCCGGTAATTGTTTTATTGGTTGGGGCTTCAAATCTTTTTACCAGCGAAAACAGCTATCTCTTTGTGAACACCCAACTGGGTATGCAGGGGATCTTCCTGATAGGCTATTTGTTTATCATATTTTTAACTTCAATAATTTCTTATGGCATTTTTATCAAACCGAGAGGTTTTAAATGGATATTGTTGCGGGTTTTTAAAATTCCGTTTTTAAGGAAATGGCGTGTAAAAGCCGGAGAAGCAGGAGACGATATTATTACCACCTCGAAGGAGATGAAAAACAAACCTTTTATTTTTTGGTTCAGGGCTCTTTCAGCCACTTTTCTTTCCTGGACCGCACGGTTCTGGGTTGTGAATTTTCTGATAATGTCGGTAACTCCGGTTGGGCAACATTTTCTTATTTACGCCCGACAGTTGGTAATGTGGGTAATATTACTTATAAGCCCAACGCCCGGCAGCAGCGGCGTTGCCGAATATCTTTTTTCCGACTTTCTGGGCGATTTTATTCCAATCGGACTAACGGCTGCGCTTGCCTTACTCTGGAGAATAGTAAGTTACTACCCTTATATTTTTATTGGAGCTATTGTTTTGCCTAACTGGCTGAAGAGGGTTTATTCCTGAATTTTGATTTCAGTTTTTTTTATTTATAAAAATACTATTTTTGAAATCTCTTTAAATAAAAATCATTTTTAATAATGAAGAAATAGGACACAAAAATTGCAAAAAAAAATCATTTGAAAGTCAAAATGCAATCGATAGGTTTCGCAACAAAAATTACATTTGTCCATTAGTTACCATTTATTAGAAGAAAAAAAGTTGCTTGCAATTAAAAAAGTTGTAACTTTGTAAAAATATAAGAATTAGTGATGACAGAATTTAGAGAAAAATATATAAATCCATTTACCGACTACGGTTTTAAAAGACTTTTTGGCGAAGAACCAAACAAGGATTTATTGCTTGACTTTTTAAATGAACTATTAAAAGAACAAGAAGGGGTAATAAAAGAAATTTCGTATTTACCTGCCGAAAAATTACCAATTTCACAAGGAGATAGAAAAGCTATTTTTGATTTATATTGCACCAATGAAAAAGGCGAAAAATTCATTGTTGAATTACAAAAAACTAAGCAAAAATATTTCAAAGATAGAATTTTATATTATTCAACTTTCCCAATTCAAGAACAGGCTATTGTTGGACAGGATTGGGATTTTAAACTAAAAAACGTTTATACGATAGCTATTTTAGATTTTGTTTTTGATGAAGATAAAAATGAACCTGAAAAATTTAGATATGATGTAAAATTATCGGATATTGAAACTAAAAAAGTTTTTTACGATAAATTGACATTTGTATATTTAGAAATGCCGAAATTTAATAAGACAGAAAAAGAGTTGTTAACAAGATATGATAAATGGCTTTTTGTATTAAGAAATTTGAATAAATTAAACAGAATACCTGTTGAACTCAAAGAAAGTATTTTTTTAAAGTTGTTTGAAACAGCAGAGATAGCAAAATTGGACAAAGAAGAATTTAGAAAATATCAAGAAAGTTTAAATGCTTACAGAGATATAAAAAATTCAGTTGATACAGCTAAGGTAGAAGGACGAGAAGAAGGAAAGATTGAAGGAAAGATTGAAGGGAAGATTGAAGGAAAGATTGAAATCGCTAAACAAATGAAAAATGATAGAGTGGATATTAATTTAATAATTAAATATACAGGATTAACAGAAGAAGAAATAAAAAATTTGTAATATGGATTATCATAATTTGATAGAAAGAAAATTAGACTTGTTTTTTGATAAGGACGGAAAAATTATTTGAATATGAATATTTATACTCAAATTTTCAATTTTATGGAAAAATCCGGATTAAGAGAAAATGAGCCTAAACTTTACGAAGCCGAATTAAAAAGAATAAGAGATTTGCATAATTCTTTCGCAACAGCATTTGAAAAAGGAGAAATAAAAGGACATAAGAAAGGAAAGATTGAAGGAAAGATTGAAATTGCTAAAAAAATGATTATAAAAAGAATTGACAGCTCTCTAATTAGTGTCCATCCATAAAGTCGTTTAGAAAAAATATTTAGACACTAACTACACTAATTTGATTCGTGATAATTTATGTAATTTGTGTCTTTTTATAAGTTTACGGATAGACACTAATTATAGAAATGACGGGGTTATCAGAAAAAGAAATTAATGAATTGAAGGAATAACAAATAGCAACCCGCAATATAAAAAATTGGACAGAAAGTGGTAAATATGAACATTCTATCATTAAATAAACAGCGTAGTAAATTGAAAGATTTGAGTTTCAAAATGCCCAACTTTTCATATTGCCACCGATAATCGAATTGAACAATGTGATAAACCCAACCGTGGTTTTTTAAGATATGGAAATTGTAGCGCTAAAGTTGGCGATAATAAAAGGATCATTTGTCCCCATAGGTTTTACGAAAACAACTATCGGATATTAAAAGAAATAAAAGAATTTATTTGGCAAAATGGTAACACAATAGATTGTTATGATGAATTTGGTGTGAATGTCAGAACTTCAGAAGGCGATTCTTTCCATTATGGCAATTTAGATTGGATTTTAGTTGATAGGTCAAACACAAAAGATTTTTGCGGTATTGAAATTCAAACTGATTCTACTACCGGAACGGGAAAATTCAAGAACGGAATTGAAGACTTATTAAATGGAAATTTATCCTCACATTATAGTTTTGGCCTTAATACTCTTGCTTCATTTAAAGGATTTTTACCACAATTTATTTTTAAAGGTCAATTATTTGAAGACTGGAAAAGACCATATTGTGCTGTAATCCAAGACGAACTTTGGGAAAAATTTATTAGAAAATTTAGAATTCGATATAAAGAAATTTCATCATACACTACAGAAACCTTTTTATTTTTTGTTTATAACTTGGGATACGACAGTTCTAAAAATAAATATAAAATTGGAAGTCCTACTATTTATTCGACCAGGTGGATAGATTTACTATTTTCCTTTTCGGTCGAAAGCGATTTATTGTTGGATTTAGAAGATATTAAACAGAGAATTGAAAATAAAATAAATTCCAAAAATCCAATTGTTTCTTTTTCTGAATAAATAGCCGCACAATAAATCGTTAAACCTAATCCCGATAAATCAGTACAGTTGAAATCAGTCGTTTAGTTCCATGATAAACATTATAACAAAACACTTATTGCTTTTATTGATTTTCGGCAACAATGGTTTTGACAACTACTACGATGCACGCAAGCAAAAAGGTGAAGCTAATATTCTGCTTTATAAAAAAATATTGGATGGCAATTTTGAAAACCTGGCAATTCAGCGTTTGCCAAAACTTTTTGATGAAGTAGTAATTGTTCCTTTAATAATTGAAACGGTTTTATATTTGATTAAAAATGATTTAACAATTTATTCAAGAATACAGTATCTTTGTTATATTAAAAATTCAGATAAAATATTATGATTGAAGAAAATAATGATATTCGCTGGCATCAGAGATTTGTCAATTTTAATAAAGCGCTCAATCAATTAGAGAAATTCATTGATAAAGACGACCTTAATGAGTTGGAAGAGCAAGGAATAATTAAAGCGTTTGAATATACTTATGAACTTGGTTGGAAAACATTACAAGATTTATTGAAAGAAAAAGGATATGAAAATATTGTGGGTCCAAAACCTGTAATTGATCAAAGTTTTCAAGATGGATATATTAAAAATGGTAAAGGATGGATTAGTATGCACAAAAGCAGAAATCTAACAAGTCATACGTACAATGAAGAAACAGCCAAAGAAATAGTTGAAGGAATAAGAAATTTATATTTTCGGTTATTGAAAGACATACAAATAAGATTAGAAGAAGAACAAACAGGAAAACAGAAATCTATTTTTGATAAAGAATAAGCTATGCCATACGGATTAGATAAAGTAGATATTAAAAATATTATTGGCATCTTAAAATTAGATGAAAATATTAAAGAAGCTGTATTGTTTGGCTCTCGAGCAAAAGGAACATATAAAAACGGTTCTGATATCGATATAGCTATAAAAGGCTCTAATTTGAATTTGAATAACATTATTGAAATTTCTTCAGCTATAGATGAATTATGGTTACCGTACAAATTTGATATAATAATATATGAGAGGATTAATGATCCCGCTTT
>CBDUSJ010000055.1:0-10254 GCA_965369845.1 uncultured bacterium
TAATATACGATATGAAAAATATCATTCTGAACCTTTTTAGACTGGACTCAATAATGAATACCAAATAATGAATATCGAAATAATAACCAAATAATCAAATTATTAATGGCTTGTTTTACTACTTCATTCTTTATTCGATGCCTGCCCTGTAACGTTTACCCTGTAACGAAGTGTACGGGGAAGTGTACCATGATTCGATATTCATTATTATTGGTGTCATTGATATTTCCTATGAGTTCAGGAAATCTAAAAAAAAGGTTTTTCTGAAATCTAGTAAAAATGTCAACCTTGTGAAATAGCATAGCTTCTATTTAAAGGGGTCAACCGATAAATGAAAAATGCCGTAAATATTAATGAATTTATGAATTTGCAAAAGCATGTAAAAAAATAACATTTTTAGATTTTTTAATTATCTGCCAAAAGTGTTTTACACTTTTTTCTAATTGACAGACATTTTTCATCTTACTTTTGACTCATACATTTAACATGGCATTGGTTTATTCTTTCACTAATTTCCGAATAAAACGTCCCTGTTCACTTTCAACCTTGATAAGATAAATGCCTTGCTGCAGGTTTGAAATATCAAGTTGGGTTTGCTGCTGCCGAATATCGATTGTTATCATTTTTTGTCCTTGCAAATTATAAAGTCCTGCCCGGGTTCCATCAGGTATTTTGCCGTTAATAATAATATTTACAGCGGATGTTGCCGGGTTGGGAAAAATAATAACCGATTGATCGTTAAGAATACTTATTACGCCGGCTGAAGCAGCTTCCATTTCCTTAATTGCTGATAATCCATTGGCGGTAAACGATCCATCATGACTCGGCAGAGACCGGTCGTAATTCACCGTTAAGTTAAATTCTTCGTTTGTCGATTGCCTGTAAAGCCTGAATTGCAGAAGTTCACCTTCAACAAAGCCGTCTGTTTCTTGAGTTGTCGGATCGTCGGCAAAAATGGAAAGTCCAATATTTTGATTTAGATTATTTATCTCAACCATTCCGCAGCAAAGGCCATTTGTGGCAAACGCTCCAATCACATCGCCTTTTTGCAAATCTTTCAACGCTTCACTTTGAATGCTGACAACATGCGCAGAGGCCGTGTAATTGATCTGATTCCAAGGAGTATCGAAATGGAGATAGTTTGTGCCAACAGAAGTAAAAGATTTATCGGAACATTCGGGGAATGTGACGGTACATGAATTATTCATTTTTACATTGTAGGCTTTACCGGGGGTCAATTCACCAAGGCTGTTAATTCCCTGAGAAGGCCAATAAATTTCATACCCGGCTACTTCCGACACAATTTCAAGAGCATTAACACAAGAAACAAACAGTTCTTCAACATTCACATTACATTCGCTCAACACAGGCATAATGAACCAACCTTCCATAAGCGGCAAAGTATTTCCAACTGTTTGGACTCCAGTAAAAGAAAAATCCTTGATAGTTTCCATTTTAATGTAATATCCTCTGTACGGATCCCAGTTGCCAATTGTATTAACTCCCTGCGAGGGCCAATAAAATTTATTTCCATCAACCAATATTATCATATCATCAGCTATCGGGGCAAATAATTCTTCCACATCCAAATCCGGAGGTATCACATAACTTGAAAGTCCGCTCCAGCCCTGCGTAATCCGGACCGGATGCGTAATCTGAATGACATTTAATGTAACCGGAACAACAACAACCGGCATATCCGGATCATTACTATTTATTAAAATATTTGCTTCATAATCTCCAATAACCAAATTTGTTGCATCAAAAGTAACCTGGATATCTTCAAAAGAATCCGGCAGAATAGTCCCCGAATACGAATTTAAAAATAACCACTGAGGTGCAACACTAAACATGATAGTTAAATCATTGTGAACATACGAATTATTAAACACAACTTCTAATCCATCGGTTCCATCGCTATCCTCTATACCAATTGTATAATTGTTGTTATCTACAATATTCAGATAAGAAAAAAGAATCGTCTGTGAATTTTCATAAAACACTATCTGAAAAGTCATATCCTGGTTGCCGCTATAAAAAGACCAATGCGTCCATTGGATAACAAATTTATGATCAATTTGCTCTGTATATATTTCACCATTTAAGGGAGAGCCGTCCAGATCGTCCCAAAATGCTGGAACTAAATTATTGGGTTCATCAATGGACGGAATAGCAAAATTATTATATGAGTTAGCAAAAAATTCAGTGTCAAAAGTTATAAACCCGTTGCTGCTAACTAAAAATTCATTATAAAAATTCCCGTAAAATTCTATGTTAAACGGTATTTGAATAAGTCCTAAGCCTTCATCTTTTGCAGGATAAGAACCTGTGGTTTCTAAAATAACAACGTCACCGGTAGATTCAATATCGATAAATACAAACTCAGGCCCATCGGGTTCGTCGCTATCTATCCACGAATAACCGAAATCATCCGGCCCGCCGTATCCTCGTATCAACGGGTTCCCCCTTTGCGGAGAAATATTTTGAATATCAATTTGGTATTCAAGATTGCCTTCGCCGGAATTTGAAATAGTTAGTAGCTGTGTTGATATTTCTCCGGGAAGAATATTTTCTTCTAATGAAGTTGGAAAAACCGAGATACAGCCGGGGAGATTAGTTCCCACACCGGTCATAAATACATCGAAATTCCCCGCTTGTGCCGAAAATATTGTTAAATTGCCTGAATATGTTTGAGCCGTATCAGGACTAAAATATACACAGACATTTCTTGATTCCCCAACATCAAGCGTAAAACCAGCAATACAAGGAGATTTATTGCCGCCTATCAGACTCAAAGAAAATACAGGTTCATTGGAAACCAGGCTATCAATTACAAGCTGTGTTGTGTCAATATTTGTAATAATAATTGTATCAACAGCAATACTATCAACATAAACCTGACCGAAGAAAAGTGAAGTCGGGTCAACATCATAACCTCCAAAAGGTTGATTTCCCTGCCAACCTGCTAATTCCGACATCATCCACCAAACAGCTTTGCCTTTCTGTTCGCAGCTTTCATAGGTTGTATGCCCTGCTTGATTTCCATTAAATTGAGGATGTTCCATCGGAACATTATTTCCACTGTACTCATAAGTGGCGTGTTCCCACTCGTAACTAACGGGATTGAACCACCAGCTATCGAGATCGGCAAAATCAAACAGAACTTTGTTATTATCGATACAATACTGGCGAATCTGTTCATTTCGTAAATAACGGATATAACCTGACGAACCGGTTGTTTGTGCATTGCCGGTCATATAAATAAATGTAACATTTGGAAATTCGTTTTCAAGCTGAGTTATTGAATCAAGATATGCCTGAATATATCCCTCTGAAGCGCCATTCACCTGACAACACCATGACCACATGGAAGCATTTATGGTGGGATTATTATTAAGCACATCACGGGTTAGGTTCATACCGTACGCAGTTTCCCAATATTCATCAGGCGATATGTAAGTATCATTTTCCTGCCCATCGAATATACAAAAAGCTCCGGGTTCTTCCGGCAAGTAACTATACCCAATGGCGATAGAATAGTCAGGATCATTATTCTCAATCCTTTGAATGCCGGTTGTCAATTGGCCGCCGTGAGAAGTATGGGCATAATGCAATTTTTTATTTAACTGTACTGAATCTATCCATTCCATAGGAATAAAAGAAAGGTCCGTGCAAATATGATCGATAATTAAGCCCTGACTATAAGAAGGCGAATAACTAAATATTAGTAATAAGTTTACTAAAATTGTTAAAATAATTGATACTCTTTTTTTGAACATCTTGTAATTTGCATTGAACGCGAATGACTTTGTAATTTTTTCTCTCATAATAAACTTCTTTAATTTTATAATATAAAAATTTAATAACTAAAATTATTTCGGAATTGGATTTAGATTAAAAAGCCGCGAATGCGCTAATGTAAAAACTAATAAAATAAAAATATTTGAGATTAAATTAGCGCATCCATACGGACAAGTTTCGCGGTTAAAAAATTATTATTTAAAATGAAAAACAATGATTTATATTTATAACAATATTCTAAAATTTAAACGTATTGATGATATCCTTATTACTTCTCTTTTTAAAATCTATAAAATCACTAATTATACCACAAAAATTTTACTGTAGCCATAAAAATCATTATACTAATACAGAGTAATTACTTTAACAGAAGCATTCTTTTAGTCTCGGAAAATTTATTTCCGGTTCTTAAATTGTAAAAATAAATTCCCGAACCAACGGGTTTTCCCGAATCGTCCGTTCCATCCCAGACAACTTTGTGAATTTCAGATTTTAAATTTTGAATTTCAAATTGTTTTACCTTCTGCCCTTTGATATTATAAATCTCAATCTTTGCATCATCTGCGATGAGATTAAAAGAGATAGTTGTTGATGAATTAAAGGGATTGGGGTAATTGTTTAAAATGCAGTTCTGATTTTTTAAGTCATCTTCTTCAATTCCAACAGTGTAATTTGTCAGCATGTATGCCCCGTTATCAGTACAACAAACAATATTGACACATTCAAGTAAAGGATTATATGTGATTTTATTTATGTATAGATTGGGCAATCCATCATTAAAAAATGTTAATTCCTGAGATGCCGGGTCCCAGTGAGCTATACCCTCTTCTTCCCAACCGGTAAAAATATTGCCGTCAACATCTATTCCAACAGAACTCATATATGTACTCCAGAATTCCACATACCAGCTTTCTCCAAAATTAATTGATTTCCATAAGCCTGAAGAAAAAGAAGTATTGGGGAAAATACCATACAGAGTGCCATTATCACGGAAAGACATATCGCTGATAAATGGCGTATATTGAACGGGATTCCATGTTGTTCCGTTGTCGGGTGAGATGTATATTCCATCGTCTGAAACAACAACAAGATGATTTTCGTAATAAGCAAAAGCAATACAATTCTTCTGCTTGAAACAATCGATTGGTGTCCAGATTAAGCCGTCGGTAGATTCCAAAATACCATACAGAGCGCCGGCATAATAAGTGTTATTGGTTTCACAAAACTGGAGAAAGTTAGGAAAAGGATGGTATGTAACAACTTCATACTGGTGCGATGTTAAATTGAATTTATACACACCATCCGAAAAACTTCCATCTCCTATAAAAACCAATATGTTATCCGGGTCAAGCCCGACAGTGCTCCAGGCCGGTAAGCCGTAATACGGATATTCGACCCAATTTCCTCCTTCATTAATTAAAATTCCATCTGAAACGCATAGGATTTCAATCGGCATATTGTAGAAAACAGTATTGAAATTATTAACCTGCAAATCTGAAGGGCCGACACTTTCCCAATCGTAAGCATAAGCGAAAACGCTTACGAATAAAACAAAAATTAAAATTAATAACTTTTTCATGTTACCTCCTTTTTAAAAAAAATTAATGCTATTTTTTATTTAATCACACTGTTAATTTATCCAATTACAAAGGTATAAAAAATAAGGAGTTGCTCACGTTAATTCCGATTGTTTTTTGGCTAAATAATTTATAACCTTCTTGTATAATAAATTATTTATATTTTTGAAAACCGAATTTTTAATTTTCAAAGATACTTAAAATTATAAAACATGAAAAATACAATTTTACTTTTTGCAGCAATCTTTTTGATAAACATGCGTGTATATGCTCAAAAAGATTCAACGGTTTCAAAAAAACCTGCATGGGATTATCAGTATAAAAATGTTGCCAAAATTAATGGAATTGCGATGGCGTTTAAAAATGTTTCGTTAACTTACGAAAGGAGTATAAAACCCAGGCTAACCGGGATTATTGGTGTTGGCTATAAATTTTCAGGGGGAACACCATCGTTTTTTAAAAAAAATTCAACAAATTTTTCGTTTGGAACTGATGGGATAAAAGGAATTACGATAACACCTGAGCTGCGTTATTACCTGAAAAGCTGTGAAAACCAAACGCCAAACGGGTTTTATGCCAGTATATACTTTCGTTACGCGTATTATAAATCAGGTTTGGATTTTACTTATTACCCGAATTATCCCGATAAAGAAGAGGTAAAATTTTATGTGGATGCACGGTTCGACGAATTCGGAGTGGGGTTTTTGTTAGGGTACCAGTTATTGATCAAGGAACGTTTTGTTATTGATTTTATGATAATAGGCCCCAGGCAATCATGGATCACGATGAAATATGAATTTGATGATAACGTTTCCGAAAAGTTTCTAACCGAGCTCGAAGAATATCTACAGGATATTGTTGATAGGTTTGGGATCGATCACAAAGTGGAAATTGATAAGACCGGAGTAAAAGATGCTAAGGTATCATTCAATTTTACAAATGTAAGGTTTGGGATTTCGCTTGGATACTCGTTTTAATTTTTTGTCTGCATAAGCTAAATTGTCTTCTCATAACGTATCACAAATAACTTTTAATTGCCTGATTTTCTAAGAGAGTAACAATAAACTAAACTCAGTCAATTGTGAGGATAAAAGAGTCTGGGAGCGCCGTTATTATCCAATGGTGTAAATTTTAATATCCCAGTCATTCACCTTGTGGAATAAAGCAGCGATTTAATTCATTGATACGATAACTCCAAGTCGTTCATTGATCCGATGACTCCAAGTCATCGGATCAATACCAGTAATCGGATCAATAATAATTTTTCCTTATCAAAAGCATCCCGACAAAAGTAATAAGCCCATTTAGTATTAATAGCTCGAAACCAAAATGGTAACCATTAAGCCATTCGTGCGAATTTCTGCTCAGGAAAAAACATATCACAGGCGATATTATTGCAATTACAGGAACCCACTTATCTTTTACTTTTTTCTTTGTAAATAATCCGAAAGCAAAAAGCCCTAATAATGGCCCGTAAGTATAACCGGCAATGGTGAAAAGTTCGGAAATTACAGCCTCGTTATTTATTAATTTAAAAATGATTATTACGAATATCAATAATACGGCAATGCCAAAATGTGAGAAATATCTTATGTGGGTTTTTTGTTTTTCGTTTAGATTATTTTTCCGGTTAATCCCGAGAAAATCGACTGTGAAAGATGTTGTTAATGCAGTAAGCGCACTATCGGCGCTTGAATAAGCAGCGGATATCAGCCCTATTACAAAAATTATTCCTGCTGCCGTTCCAAGATGTTGAAGGGCAATAGAAGGAAAAATTTCGTCAGTAGTATGTGAAAATTCAATTCCTTTTGCGCCGGCATAAATTATAAGTGTTGCTCCGAGTATCAGGAATAACAGATTTACAGGCACTAAAATCCAGCTAAGACTGATAACATTTTTTTGTGCGTCTTTTAAAGTCCGGCAGCTAAGATTTTTCTGCATCATATCCTGGTCGAGGCCGGTCATAACTATTGCAATGAATATTCCCGAAAAAAATTCTTTTAAAAAATATCTTTTATCCTGCCATTCGGTAAATACCATTTTCGAATAATCGCCATCAAAAATTGTAGAAAAGAGTGAACCGAAAGAAATATTCATCCGGGAAACAATAATGTACATCGTCAGGATAACGGCTGTCAGCATAAAAGTTGTTTGCAGAGTGTCGGTCCAGACAATAGTTTTTATCCCTCCCCTGAAAGTGTAAAGATTTATCAAAACCATAAAAATAACCACAGTAAGCCAGAATGGTATTCCGAAGGTATCAAACACAAAAATCTGGAGTACATTTACCACCAGGTACATCCTGAAAGATGCTCCGATTATTCTTGATACCAGAAAATAAAATGCGCCGGTTTTATATGAACATACACCAAACCTTTTATCAAGATAGGTGTAAATCGAGGTAAGTCGAAGTCCGTAATAAGTCGGCAGCAAAACTTTGGCAATTACAAAATAACCCAACAAATAACCAAATACCACCACCATATAAGAAAATTGGGTTGTGTAAACCCATCCGGGTACGGAAATAAATGTTACTCCCGACAATGAGGCGCCAATCATCCCGTAGGCTACAACAAACCAGGGTGATTTCCTGTTCCCTGTAAAATAACTCTCATTATCCGATTTTCGGGTAGTTATAAAACTAACTAAAAAAAGTAAAAATGTGTAAGCAAGAAAACTTATTAAAATCAGTTGTGGCGACATCTTTTTTGAAATTGCTTTTTAATGATTAAATTGTTAAATGGTTTACCCTGTGAAGCAAAGCAAACCCGTATGGGTGAAATGTGAAACGAAGTGTAACTATTCCATCAGGGTTAAACTACAACAATATAACAATATAACAATTTAACAATTTAACAATGTAACAATTTAACAATGATAACAATTTTTCCAAATACTTAACACCCTAACAGCGAATCGGTAAATTCTTTTAGCGACGGAAATGTAAAGTCAATTAAATCGGAATTTGACCGACTGTCCGCTAAATTTTCGGAAATAAACACTGTAAACATTTTTAATCTTCTGCCAAATTCCATATCGCTGACCGAATCGCCAACGATAATTGATTTTCCGAACTTGATCTCAGGAAAATCCTTCCGCGCCCAAAGTCCCATGCCTACTTCCGGTTTTCTGTAAAAACTATTTTCGTCTTTCCGGAACGGGCAGTAATAAATTTTATCCAATCTCCCCCCTACCCTTTTTATTTCGGATTTCATTTTTCTGTGGATATCCTTCAGGTCGTTAGCAGCCATAAGACCTTTTCCGACACATTGTTGGTTTGTTACAACTATAATTCTTCCAAAAATATTTCTCAGTTTTACAATCGACTCAATCACCCCGTCAAGAAATTCGAACTCGCTCCACGACTTCACATAATCGTCAACAATCCGTCGGTTTATAACACCATCCCGATCGAGGAACAAAGTCCACTCATCAGAAATTGGGAAATCTCTTAAATTCATGCTGCGCCTTTTTATAATCTTCTGGTATGCCGATATCTAAAAAATATTGCCTGCAAACCTTTCCGTAAATTTCATGAACTTTATATAATTTTTCAAAACAGTCTTTTTCTATTGAGAATTTTTCGGGAAACTCCTGCTCGAGAAAAAAATCTTTATTGATAAGGTAAATTCCACCGTTTATCAACCCTTTGCCTTTATTTTCGTTTTTTTCTTTAAAATCAATAATCCTGTTGTCCCCGCTGATAACAACGCTTCCGAAACGTTCGATGTTGTCAAGCTCACGAAGAACGATACTAATTTTTGAAAATTTTGATTGATGAAAATGCCGGAATTTTAACAGATTTACCATAAAAAGCGTATCTCCGTTTATAATAAAAACCTCATCTGTCGAGATTTTCGTCATTGCTTTTTTAATGCCGCCGCCAGTGCCAAGCGGAGAATTTTCAACTGAATAATCTATATCGATTTTTTTGTATTTATTTCCGTAATGCTCATGGATTTGTTCCCAAAGATACCCAACCGACAGTATCACTTTTTGAATACCTTCGTTACCGAGATATTCAAGTTGGTAATCGAGAAACGGGCGTCCGTTAACCGGAGCCATTGGTTTGGGAATATCCTTTACAAGCTGTTGGAGCCTTGTGCCAAATCCGCCTGCTAAAATTATTGCATCTTTCATCATCTTGGAAAAAGCGTTGATTCAACAATCTCGCATAAGATATGTCCAATCAAAATATGCGCCTCCTGGATTCTTGGTGTGTCATCACTTGGCACATTGATAAGGTAATCGCACATATTTCTCATTTTACCACCAGATTCGCCGGTCATTCCAACGGTAATAATTCCGATTTCATTTGAAACTTTAAGAGCTTTTATAATATTACCTGAATTTCCGGATGTTGAAATTCCAATCAGCATATCTCCTTTTTTACCTTTGGCTTTCATCAGCCGCGAAAAAACATCTTCATAAGAATAATCGTTGGCGACTGCTGTGAGATAGGAAGTATTGACATGAAGCGCTTCGGCAAACAAAGGAGGGCGGTCGTAATAAAATCTTCCGCTTAGCTCGGCGGCAAGATGTTGCGCATCGGCAGCGCTACCTCCGTTTCCACAAAACAGAATTTTTCCGCCCTGTTTGAAAACGCCGACCATTTCTTCGCTAACAGTTTGAATGGTTTTGATAATATCCCGGTTTTTCAGGATTTTTTGTTTCGTTTCTATAGAACTATTTATAATTTTCTCTATCATAAAAATGTACTGTTATAAAATTTTGCGGGCAAAGATAGTTTATAAATAATAAATAAGTTCCATTGTTTAGGGGATAGATTTTAAAAGGCTAAAGGCTAAAGTGAAAAGGCTAAAGGCTAAAGGCTAAAGTGAAAAGGCTAAAGGCTAAAGTGAAAAGGCTAAAGGCT
>CBDUSJ010000056.1:0-10185 GCA_965369845.1 uncultured bacterium
TCCCCATACCTGAAATAGAGTTTTGTAATTTCCGTGTAATTTTTTATGCCATAAGTTTTTAAAAATGAAATCACGGATGAGAAATAAAGAGTATTGCCGTAAAATGGACCAAAGATGTAATCAATATTTCTTACTGCAGGGTCGTTGGCTGCTTGTAGTTTCCTGATGGATTGAACCTGCCCGGGAAGCCCCACGAACGCCAGCCTCCCTTTGAAGTCTTTCGATGTAGATAAGATTTCATTTACCGATGTGATGATGTATTTGCTTTGGGCGGCATCAAATATTTCCTGCCGCGTAGTGGCTATAAAAGGTTCTGTAAACCAAGGTTCTTTTTCTGACATCCGTAAAGTTATAACCCCGTCAATTTTTTTGTTTTCAAGCAAATAAATCAAAGTAGCAGAGATCAATCCCCCGCTTGCCGAATTAATCCGAATTTTAGGGTCTTTTGAAAAACCGATATAAATATTATTATAGGAACCAAGATAGCTATGAAATGCCTGGCTGTTTTTGTAGAATATCTCACGATATTTTGGGAAATCAAACATTTGTCCGCTACATGCGTTCCAAATTCTATTTGTTTCTTCTTCGGTTAATGGCTCAATTATCTCGGGTCTGTATCGGCCAATTTTATCTGCAAACCGCACCTTCCCATTGGATAATCCGACACAACTGCCACATCTGTTGCAGAGTTCGGATTTCATTACTTTTTCTAATAATTTGTTATTTTTCACAAACATAAAATTGACGTATTCCTAACTCTGCGATAAAAGTTCCCTGATATTTATTGATAATCTTTTCTCCAACGTCGATGAACCATTTCGGGCCAACCGGAAAAAGGATGGTTCCTTTATGGTGAAGCAGTTTCCAGTGTGTTTTATTTAGCATAAATTTAACATTTTTGGATGAAGGAAACCAATGAGGGCCTTCTCCATGCCCGCCAAATAAAAAAGTGTAAACCTGGTACGGGATTTCGCTCGTGGCAGGGGGACAGCTTAAAACCATTCGTGCATCGTTTGTTGAAACGCGATGCAACTCGCTCAGAAACTTGATGGGGTTTTCCGAATGTTCAAGTGTCTCAAGACAAACAATCCGGTTAAAAGTGTTGTCGGAAAACGGAAGATCAGAATAAGTATCAATCTTTTGTTGTTTTGCATAAGGCCTGATTTTTTTTGCAACATCAATAAGTCCCTGGCTTATCTCGGCATTTACAACATCTGCCTTCGGATTATATTTCAGGACATAGTCGTTTGCTTCACAATCGCGGCTCGAAATATTTAAAACAACCGAATTTTCAGGAAGTTCAAGAAATCCAATTGTTTCACGAAACCTTTGGTTGTGTGTTTCTTTCACGCGCATATTTTCTTCCACGTAAATATTGGCAACATTGTCCCAGTGCGCCTCTACATCTTTATCCGACCACTTGTTTCTATGATTATTCTTTTTGCAACCATTCATTATTTTATCGTTTTACCCGGTTAAGCATTGCTACCTGATCTGCAAGCAGGCCGATGAAAAACATCATCATACCGAAAACCACGATCAGGATTGCGCTATTTGGAAATCTGTAAGTCATTAAATAACCGTAAATACCCCAGGCCATACCAAGAAATGTGAGTATTATGCTAAACGGAAAGAATATTTTTAGTGGGTTGAACAGCATGATAATACGAAAAAGCAGCAACATTGTTTTTGAACCGTCTTTCACATGTTTTACATTGCTCTTCCTGCCCACTCTTTCGGTTACTATAATTGGAATTGTTCCAATGGTGTACCCTTCTTTGAAAAATGCCAGGGTGGATGTGGTTGAGAACGAAAATCCATTAGGCATGATATGCAGCATCTCTTTGATCAAAAGCCGGTCGAATCCCCTGAAACCTGAATTATAATCAGGCAGTTTTTGTTCAACAAGGTACTCCCCAACCACACGTATCAGTTTCTTGCCGGATTGCCGCCTTTTTGCTTTAAAAGAATCATCTGTACGTTCCCCGATGACCATATCGTTGTCTTTGAGTTTGTCAATGATTTGGTCAATATACTTTGGATCGTGCTGGCCATCGCTGTCAAGAATTATTACCTTGTCGCCTGTGGCTTTTCGTATTCCTGTTTTTAAAGATGCTCCATACCCTTTGTTTACATTATGGTTGAATAATTTAACCGGGTATTCCTGTATAATTTCCCTTGTCCTGTCTGTGGAACCATCATTGACATATATCACCTCGAATTTCTCGTGAAACCCAAGTTCAATAAGTCTGTCGAGACCTGCTCTGATGGCATCTTCCTCGTTATAGGCCGGAACAATGATAGATATTTTCATGCAAATAGGATGCTTAATTTTTATTTGGTTCAAAAGTAGAAAAATAAATATTACTCAATGTTTTTTTAATTAGGCCTATTAGATGACGTTATGATATAATGACTTATTTTTGCATTTTAAAATTTCAGACCTGAGTTTTATTTAATGAAACAGTTGTTAAAACAAATTGCCAAGATTTTAAATAAGAATGTTGTCATTTTTGTTTTTGTTTTCTCAGTATTGATTGCTGTATATAATTTCCAACACACCTCATTTATCCCTCCACAAGGCTTGCACCAGTGGCGGCAATGTGTAGGGGCAGCTTATGCGATGAATTATTATAATTATGATCTTGATATAACAGAAGCGCATATCTATAATCATATTTCATCACAAGCTACATCAGATGTAACATTTGCCGAATGTCCGATTTTGTATTTTTTAGTAGCAATTTTGTACAAACTGCTTGGGAATGATGATAGCATCTTCAGAATCTTTAATGCGTTAATCTTGATTATTGGATTGTTTTATCTTTTTAAAGGTACAAAAATACTTTTAGGCGATAAATTTTGGAGTTTGTTTTTACCAGTTTTATTATTTACATCACCAACGTTGATTTATTATGGAAATTGCTTTTTGCCTGATACTACTGCTTTCGGGATAGTTTTTATTGCTCTGTTTAATATTATTAAATATTATAAAACAAAAAAAATTCGATTTATATATTTTGCTTCTTTGTTTTATACAATAGCTGGTTTGTTAAAAGTTACTTCATTGATTTCTCTCTTTGCAATTTCCGGTTCTTTCATTTTGTTTTTTGTTTTCTCAAAAAGTTTTAGAAAAGAATATAAAATATTATCCTTTATCCTCCCAATGATTATTCCGGCAATTATGGTTTTTCTATGGTATTATTTTGTCCATTTTTTTAATACGAATTTTGGAGGAGCAATTTCTCCTGTAACAATCAGGCCAATATGGGAATTGGATGCAGAAGTTATTAGCAAGACATGGCACCGGATTGGTAATGAATGGATTAATTCATATTTTCACTCATCAACTTTAATTGTTGCATTAATAGTCATAATAATCACCCTTATTTTTTTCAAAAAAACCAATAGATTTCTAAGCCTTTTAATAATTCTTAATTTATTAGGATCAACCATTTTCTTCTTTATGTTTTTTAGATCATTGTATGCACATGATTATTATCTGATAAATGTGTTTATTGTTGTTATTTTGATTTTATTCAATGGTTTAATGCTACTTAAACATTATTATCCGAATCTCTATAGTTCAAAAATTCTGAAGATTTTCATTGTATTAATTCTGGCTTATTACGCGTATGAGGCTAGAGTACGAGTTGATTCGAAGTTCAACGGTTGTTACAATAATTTACACATAAAATACTATAATGGATATGTGGGTTTGGAAAAAATTAACAGGGAAAATGGAATTAATAAGATGGATTTGGTAATCAGCATACCTGATAATAGCATAAATATTTCACTTTATTTGATGAACCAGCCTGGATTTACTGATTATGGTTTTATAAACAAGAAAGGTAAAAAACGAATTGAATTTTTTATTTCAAAAGGTGCCAAATATTTGTTTGTGAATGATACAACAATATATAATAAACAGGAATATCAATTCCTGAAACATTTTACAAAAAACAAACTATTGAGGCATAAAAACATTGATATCTATGATTTACGTCGATACGAAATAAACAATGACCGGCCTAATTCCGGTTCATGATGTCATCTTCCTTTTGTAAAAGGCTATAGACTTTATCAATAAAACCGAAAGCAAACTTATATAGGTTTGCATCAGTTGAAAGTAAGATTACTATATCCTGATTGCGTAATTCATGTAAAATATCAATCTCTTCAAATGGTTTTTTACCACCTTCATACCGGGGATTATATGCTTCTTTAAAATAATACCAAAATGAATTGTTATCAAACGCATTGGCCGTTAGTCCTTTACCGAAAATATTCCAGTAATAGCTATCCGCAACTGTTATTACATTTGGGTGATATTTATCCTTTTTTTCGATCTTGATTTTAGGATAAGCCATTTTGTAAGTAGAAATCCGGAATAGCAAATTCATTCCATCAGCGATATCATAATCATTATCTTTAAGTTTAGAGCTTAATTCAATATTTTGATAAATAACATCAGGAAGGTCTTTCCCGATTTTATCTTCAATATATGATAAAAGGGAATCATATACCATGTAAGCACCGTAGGTACTCCAGTGTATTCCATATTGGGGAAAAAGCGGATACCGGATCGTATCTTTTAATTGTATGAAATAGTCATTGAAATCAATGAAGTTTATATTCATTTTATTAAATGATAATTTCATATACTCATAATTAGTAATAGTTCTATTTTCAGGATTGAATTTCTTGGGAATGTATTCCGGGAAAAAGGAAGCTTTGCCGGGTGCAAAAATAATTAACAAATGAACACTATCTTTCATTAATTGTTTTTGAATATATTGAAGTTTTCCGGCTTTTTCATTTATCAAATTCTTTCCAATAAAATCCCAACCCAGATAGGCCTTTATATAATTTTTTTCGTACAAGTAGTTCTTTTTACCAATTATTACCGAATTAGCCAGAGCGGTATCGTAAAGTGAGTAAGCTATTTGGTTATTTACCCTTATGAAAAAGGGTCTTAACCCAATATTTTCCTCTATCCATTTATTTAAAACCGGTTGGAATTCATCATTTATGTATGCCTTCCATGAGAATTTGGGTAGTACTTGTTTTGAATAGGAGCCCTTTAGGGGCCTTATATTAAAAACTCCTGTTACATGTTGAATTAGAGGCAAAAACATCAAGCAAAAAACAAGAATAAACAATATATTTTTAGCAATTTTCATGACTTAAAATCTGAAATAAATAAAAGGATTAAATCCCGAAGATGTTATTGCAGCGATACTAACAATCATTAATATTATTCCAATTAAGGTTAACACAATATATGGCAATATTCCTTTTTCAACAGTCAACAGTTTGATCTGCCATTTTTCAATACCCATTATCAAAGCAAAGAAAGAGAAAAAAGCGCCGATGACTGCAATAATAACAAATTGGTTACTCAAATATATTAAGGGAGTATCGAAATCAAATGAAAACATACTTTTAAAATAACCGGAAGCAAATTGCATATCAGGTGACCTAAACAATACCCATCCTACCAGAACAACTATAAATGTGATTAAAACACTGGGTGCTTTACCGATTTTGTTAAGTAATCTTATTAAAAATATCCTGTCAATAATAAGAAAAAACCCATGATAGATACCCCATATTACAAAATTCCATGCTGCTCCATGCCATAAACCTGAAATTATGAAAACTATCCATAAATTAAAATATAATCTATTTTTTGTTTTAACCCTATTGCCACCAAGAGGAATATACAAATAGTCACGCATCCAATTTCCCAAAGTAATATGCCACCTTCGCCAAAACTCGGTAATATTTCTCGAAATATAGGGATTGTTAAAGTTTTCAGGAAATGTAAACCCGATTATTTTTCCAATCCCTATCGCCATATCCGAATATCCGGAAAAATCAAAATAAATTTGAAATGCATATGCAATAATGCCAATCCATGCAGTAGCAGTGCCAATATTATCTACAGACATTGAAAAAACAGTATCAACATATTCTCCCAATACATTGGCAATAAGAACTTTTTTTGCGAGACCTATTGTAAACCTGAAAAATCCCAACAAGCGATTATCAACATTTTCAAATTGACTGTGATTTTCTATCTGGTCTGCAATTTCATTAAATCTAACAATCGGACCTGCAATTAATTGCGGAAACATTAAAATGTATAGGGCATAATCAGTAACTTTCCTGAGAGGTCTGTGAACTCTTCTATATACGTCTATAGAGTATGTTAATTTCTGAAAAGTAAAAAATGATATCCCAATGGGCAATACAATGCTAACCCAATTGATTTCATTAAAACCAAAAGATTTTAAAACATCATTAACATTTTCGATAAAAAAATTTGCATATTTGAAATAAGCTAACAATCCAATATTTAACATCACAGAAAGTGCAAGCAACCATCTTCTTTTTCTACGTATTGAGGAACAAGAAAGAAATTTGATAAGGTAATAGTCGATGATAATGGAAGCTATAACGATGAAAATGAAATCAGGAGTTCCCCATGAATAGAAAAGGATACTGGCTAAAAGAATAAAATAATTTTTTAGTTTTGAGGGTAACTGATAATAAATCACCAGAAAAACAGGCAAAAAATACAGAAGAAACAAACTACTGCTAAAAACCATTATTTTGATTCAGTTAATTTGTTTGCAAATGTAAAATAAAGGATAACTTTGATTGTGAAAGAATTTAATAAAATGATACAGTTTGTTCAAAAATTCCTCTGAAAATAAGCTAAAATTATTTTAGTTTTCATTGTTTAGTTTTCCTTTTGCTTTTAACACCTTTCTTTTAAGTTCTCTATAATTAGGTTCTTCCAGAAAATTATAAAATTTTGATGTTGGTTTTGTTTTACCAAATGTTTCCCAATATGCTTCTTTTGTCATGTTTGCATAATGTATAGCTCCATTTAGATACTGTTTGATTTGAAATTGGTTAAAAAATATCAACATTAGGATAATTAAAAATACCGGTATTTTCAGATACAACGATCTTTTTCCTACCCAATTGATAAATGCAGCAAATGAAATAGCCAGTAAAACATAGGATTCGATAAACGGACGTGAACCAAAACTTCCTCCATACCACCATTGACACCATGATGAAATTACATATATATTAAAAACAGTATAGACACAAACCGGCAATGCTTTACCCGGATATTTATTAATTAAAAACGGAATTCCAATTATCGAAAACAGCATTAGCGGAGTATAGAGCAACCAACCCTTTCGGTAACTAAATAACACATTAATTATTTCGGGATCATTAAAAAAGAATCCCTGATTTTCTCCATAGGAAAAATAAAAATAATGACCGGTTATATGTTTCCAGTAAAGTAATTGCGGCAACCAAATAAGAATATTAATACAAATAATTATCAGAATATGATAGTAGTTCCTGGTTAGAAAAAATAATCTGCTAAGAAGCATTTTCCATGATCCTACATTCCAAATAAAAAAAAGTAAAATGATTAATCCATTTGATGGTCTGATTAAAATAATTAACCCACTAACAAATCCAAGATAAATAGATAAAACAATTTTGGGATTTATAAGCCATGCCTCGAGCAAATAAAGAAATATAGCAAATAAAGAAAAACTATAGGCATGTGACATAGTTGCTTCTTTTGTTACATAATAAAATAGGTTTGTACCTAAGACAATCGAGATAAGGGTAATAGTTGTAATTTTTTGATTGAAATATTTAAGTAATAGTTTTCGAAAGAAAATCAATCCAATTGCAAAGTAAAATATGCAACTTATTAATAAAAAACCACTATATATATCACTATAACCGGATGTATCATAATCAAAAATAATCGAAAAAAGGTGAGCAATCAAAAAAAAAAGGCACGTAAAGAAATGAAAGTCCGTAAGTAAACTGAATTACTCTGTTCCTATCAGGTGTTATCCGAAACCAAATTTTGTCTTTAAATTTATCAATGTTTTTATTGATGTAATCAAGTTTTAAATCATTGTAAATAAAAACTGAAGGAAGATATGTATAATAACCTTTAACATCAGAACTAATAGTATTCTTCCAATTATGTGAATTAATATTTACTGATATTACTAATAGAATAATAATCCAGCTTGAAGTAATCGCTAAATTTTTAACAAAGTATTTTTCACAGAATTTGTATGAAGATATCTTTTTAGATAAATCATTAAATTTAAAGTACCACTTATTCAACATTTAATTTGTAATTAATAAGATTATAAAAATTTTTATTTACGCCTTGCAAAAATAAAATTTTAATAATAATAGTTTTATAAACAAACACAATTTACCAATGTTATTCATAAATCTGCAAAATAATATTTGGAAATACTGTAATTGTTTTGTATGTTTGCAAAAATTATTTAGAATGTTTTAATTTTATCAAAAATAAAATCAACCACAATGAAAAAATTACTAACACTTGCACTCTTAATTTTAGCTTATAGTGCTCATGCCCAGGTACCCGACTACTTTTCAGACAATCCTGAATGGAGACAAGATTGGTGGTTTGGTGGGGCCATGCCCTGCCTCGAAATTTATAACTATGTTTATTATCTGAATGGTGATTCAGTTGTTGGCAATTACACCTATAAAAAAGTGTTTAAAAGAGGAAAACATGAGTATAATTGGATGGCGCCACCACCTTCAGGGTATTGCAACGGCTCGTATTTTTATAATTTTTTTTATGTGCTTATCCGGCAAGACAGTCTCAAGGTTTATATTCGTGAAGGTAATAACAATGAAGCTCTGCTTTACGATTTTGATTTAGCTGTTGGAGATACATTGCCTGAAACATATTTCCTTATGGAAGATGATATCGTGGTTACAAGTATCGACAGCATTCTTGTGGGGGAATCATATCGCAAAGTTTTCAGCCTGTCATGCGAATGTATGATTTCAAATTTGCTTATTGAAGGAATTGGATTTGGTGAAGGTTTTCTTGAGTATTTTCCGGATTGGGAATTTCCTGCCCGACTAATATGCTTTGCACTTAACGGTATTACCTACTACCCAAGTTATGGCGCTCCTTGTGATTTGATGACCGTTAATATAAACGAGCCTGAAATTAAAGATATCGACTTTGAAGTCTTTCCAAATCCTTCCGCCGGGAATATTTCGGTAAAATTATATTCTGATGAAAAAACAACGGTTAATATAAAGGTGTCAGATATTTCAGGTAGAAATTTGAGTGATGAAAAATGGGTAATCAATCAGAGGATGAATGTGAAAAGCCTTGATTTGAGTTCATTTGATAAAGGCATATATTTTATATCTATAATTGGAAAAGACGGTGAAAGTAAAGGCCGGCAGACAATAATAGTGAATTAGGTCAACTAATACCCTTTCCAAGATTAATTCTGAATAATTTACCGGCAAAATAAAATATTGAAGAAATAGACGTATATCACACATTTATCAAAAACGGGGAAATCCAAAATTCTAATATATAAGCTCAAAACAAATTCAAATAAAAAAAACAAAAATGTCCAAAACCCTGCCATCATACAGTTACACGGTTTTCCTTGTTTTGCGAAGAGTGAAGCAAACAAGCAAACTGTTTCAAACTTGAAATCGTCGAACACCAAACGCCCAACGCCACACCTGTCCGATTGGGACAGGCGGGGATTTCACAGATTGATACAGAAAAAACCTGATTAAAAATTAACCTACAATCATTTCTACTTTAAAAATTTTTAAAACTGTGAACTCCAAACACTTAACTCCCAACTCTCCCCCCTTACAATTATCCGTTTTGTATGTTGTTCAAATAATCACTTATATTTATTTTTGATTCCAATTGTAGCTTTTTCCGTAACCGGTATCTGGCTATTTTTACATGCCGGGGCTGACCTTATTGATAGCCGCAATATCTTTGGTTGATTAATTAAGTTTAAGTAAGGAGCATAATTTTAGTTCTGATTTTGTCAGCGAAGGATGTTTATTTTTGGTACTACCATGAATTTAATGGAGAAATGATAAAAGATATATTGGAATATTGGAATATTGGAAGATTGGAATATTGGAATATTGGAATATTGGAAAAATGGAATATCCATACGGATACATACGTACTAATGAAACGAAGTGAATCCGCCCGTACGGGTGGATTCACTTCGTGTCGCTTCTTTCAGTCGTTGGAAAAATGGCAGGAACAACCCACCGTTCCATCATTCCACCATTCCATCATTT
>CBDUSJ010000057.1:0-10147 GCA_965369845.1 uncultured bacterium
CTTTAGCTTCAGCCTTCACTTCAACTTTAGCTTCGTCCTTCACTTCACTTTTCGTTTCACCTTTTTCTTTATCTTCTTGCTTTTTCTTTTTATCAGCCTGTTTTTTTGCAAAGCTCTTTTCTAATGTTTCACGAGCTTCCTGTTCCATATTCGTTTTAATTTTTACAAGATTTTCAATATCTCCTAAGGTAGTTTTTTCAAGACTATCCTTAATTTTTTTCTCAGTGCGCTTGGCCGAACGCTGTGCAGCCTGGTCTTTTGCAAACTCTTTAACTTTTTCAGCAGCCTGTATGTCCTGGAATATTCTTGAATGTGAGAGAATGATCTTTTTGTTTTCTTTCGAAAACTCGATAATTTTAAATTCGAGAGTTTCATCAACTTTAGGTGTTGAACCATCCTCTTTCTGCATGTGGCGCGTATGCGAGAAGCCTTCAACTCCATAAGGAAGGGTGATGATCATTCCTTTATCGGTTATGCTTGCAACTGTTCCTTTGTGAATTGATCCTACTGTAAATACTGTTTCAAATACATCCCACGGATTTTCTTCGAGTTGTTTGTGTCCAAGACTCAGGCGACGGTTTTCTTCGTCAACATCGAGAACAACAACCTCGATCTTTTCATTTATCTTGGTAAATTCTGCAGGATGCTTGATTTTCTTCGACCAGGAAAGATCGGAGATGTGGATAAGTCCATCGACGCCTTCTTCAAGTTCAACAAAAATACCAAAATTAGTAAAGTTACGAACCGTAGCTTCATGTTTTGATCCGACAGTATATTTCTCTTTAATATTTTCCCATGGATCGGGGATGAGCTGCTTGATGCCGAGTGACATTTTTCTCTCTTCACGGTCGAGAGTAAGGATCATAGCTTCAACTTCATCACCTACTTTAAGGAAATCCTGTGCTGTTCTAAGATGTTGCGACCACGACATTTCGGAAACGTGGATCAGTCCTTCAACACCCATGGTAATTTCGATAAATGCACCGTAATCAGCAATTACAACAACTTTACCTTTAACCAGTTCACCCACTTTTAGGTTGGCATCAAGAGCATCCCATGGGTGGGGTGTTAATTGTTTCAGACCAAGAGCGATACGTTTTTTATTATCGTCAAAGTCGAGAATAACAACTTTGATTTTCTGATCGAGTTCTACAATTTCGTCAGGGTGGTTGATCCTGCCCCATGAAAGATCGGTGATGTGAATAAGGCCGTCAACACCGCCAAGATCGATAAATACACCATACGAAGTAATATTTTTAACAGTTCCTTCAAGCACCTGCCCTTTTTCTAATTTGGCAATAATTTCGGCTCTTTGTTTTTCAAGTTCACGCTCGATAAGAGCTTTATGAGAAACAACAACGTTTTTATATTCATGGTTGATTTTTACAACCTTGAATTCCATTATTTTATCAACAAAAACATCGTAATCACGGATTGGTTTCACATCGATCTGCGAACCTGGCAGGAAGGCCTCAATTCCAAATACATCAACGATAAGGCCACCTTTGGTGCGGCACTTAACATGACCCTGAATAATTTCTTCCGTTTCGAAAGCATCGTTGATCCTTTCCCATGATTTGAGTATCCTGGCTTTTTTGTGTGATAAGATCAACTGACCGTTCTGGTCTTCCTGATTTTCGATATAAACTTCAATTTTGTCGCCGAGTTTAAGGTCGGGGTTATATCTTAATTCGGTTTTCGGAATCACACCATCGGATTTAAAACCTATGTTTACGACAACTTCACGATCGCTTAATCCCACTACTGTACCATCAAGAACTTCATGTTCAGCTATTGAATTCAGGGTTTTATCGTAAAGTTCTTCCAATTTTTTTCTTTCATCAGCCGAATAACTTTCATGGACTTTACCAAAAGAATCCCAATCAAAATCTTCCGGTTTTTTAATTGTTTTTTTCTCTGTTTCAGCTTTGGGAGTTTCAGGCAATGGAGTTTCTTCTTTTTCCGAAGCTTCTTCAGTTTTTTCCAGAGTTACTTCTTCCACCGGCTTTTCTTCAATTGTTACTTCTATTTCAGCAGGTGTTTCAGTTTCCGGTTTTACAACTTCGGCTTCGGTTTTAACAGTTTCTGTTTCCGGTTGTTCCTGGTTTTCTACTGCTTGGTTTTGGTTTTCAATTTCCTCGTTGATTTTTTCTTGATTATCAGACATTAAAAAATACTTTGCGGATGCCGCCTTACACATCCTGGTTAAACAATTTAATTAATTGTAAACGGGTGATTTTTAGGCGTTAAACACCCTTTACAAATTTGGGGTGCAAAGGTAAAATTATTTTTATTTTAATTACTAAATTTTTTCATCATCATTTTCAAATGATTTAAGTATTTCTTTATTGATCTTTCCGGCAATAAACGGGCCTTCGTAGATAAAACCTGTATAAATTTGGATAAGGTCGGCTCCCGCTTCAATTTTTTCGATTGCATCATCAGCGGTGAATATTCCGCCTGCGCCGATAATCGCGAATGCTTTACCTGATTTTTTGGCAAGATACCTGATAACTTCAGTAGAACGTTTTTTAAGTGGTTTGCCGCTCAGGCCACCATCGCCAATTTTTCTGATTTTTTCTTTATCGGTTTTTAAATTATTTCGGTTGATACTTGTATTTGTTGCGATAACGCCATTGATGCGGGTTTTCTTAATTATTTCGATAAGCTCGTCAAGCTGGTTATTGTTAAGGTCGGGTGAAATTTTTAACAAAACAGGTTTAGGAGAAGGTTTGATTAAATTTATTTTCTGAATTGAATTTAAAATTTTTTCGAGATTATCCTGACCCTGAAGTTCTCTCAGATTTGTAACATTCGGACAACTTACATTTACAACAAAATAGTCAACATAATCAAAAAGTTGTTTAAAACAATAAACATAATCAGCAGCCGCATCTTCATTAGGGGTTTTGGTGTTTTTCCCGATATTTCCCCCGATGATAATATTTGTTTTTCTCTTTTTTAAATTTCCGACAACGGCAAGCGCTCCTTTATTATTAAATCCCATGCGGTTTATCAGGGCTTTATCACCGGGCAGCCTGAATAGCCGGGGTTTGGGATTCCCCTGTTGACCTTCAGGGGTTACAGTGCCAATCTCAATAAATCCAAATCCAAGGTTTGAAAGCTCGTTGTAAACTTCAGCCTGTTTGTCGAAACCTGCCGCTAAACCAACGGGGTTTTTAAATTTCAGGCCAAATACTTCTTTTTCCAGCTTAGGGTTGCTGACAGTTGTTATTTTTCTGATAAGAAAAGCAATAGAAGGTATTTTAAAAAATAATTTCAGGCTTCTCACTACAAAGTGATGAACGGATTCGGGATGGAAAATAAAAAATAACGGACGTATTATTGCTTTATACATGTTTCGAAAAAATGAACATTAAAAAATCCCGACTTAAAACGGGATATTTAATTGTATCTGAATTATTAATTAAATTCAATTATGTTCTTATTTTTCACTATCTGTTTGTGTTTCTTCCCGATTAGCATTTTCCGAACTGTTATCTTCATTGCTGCTCACTTCATCAGAGTTTGCTCCGGCATTTTCTTCATCCGGTTTTTCCTCATCTGACTTTTCTTCCTCAAATTCAAGAAGCCCTTGTTCCTGAAGAAGATTATACCACATTACAATTTTTTTAATATCCGAGGTGTAAACTCTGTCGCGGTCGTAATTGGGCAGAATTTCAGCCATTAACGATTTTAATTCTTTCGCATCAGATTTATGGCTTATGGTTTTTTCTCCCGACTGTTTTTCAAATATTTTTTTCAATACATCCTTCAAAGGAATATCTTCATCTTCGGTAAAAACACTAATTTCTTTAAGTGTGCTAATTTTCTGATGTGCAAATGCAGTAAAACGTTTTTTGTCAGTCATCGATTCAACTACAACGCCGATTTTTGTCTCGGCAACTATTTTAAACAGCCCCGGTTTTCCTGAAATAGCTAATATTTTATCTAATTCCATATTACGGTATTATTAATTTCGACAAAAATATAAATAATCTTACTAATCAAATTATTAATCATCAATTTATTTTTCCGGGCTTTCGGGGTTTTATTTGAAAAGGCTAAAGACTAAAGTGGAAAGGCTAAAGCTCAAAGGCTAAAGTGGAAAAGCTAAAGTGAAAAGGTTAAACCAATATTTCCCCTATTTCCCTATTCAATTTATTGTTTATTCATCGTCCTGATTTTCTAAAATATTGATGCCTGTATAGTTGTGTGGTGTAATTTTTTTCAGCTCAGTTTTTATTTTTTCAGTAATGTTAAGAGTGTCGATAAAATCGTGAATTGCTTGCTTGTCGATTTTTTTATTAGTTCTTGTTAGTTCTTTAAGGGTTTCAAAAGGCTCCGGGTAATTTTCCCTTCTGAGAATTGTTTGAATGGCTTCAGACACAACAGCCCAGTTATCATCAAGATCGGAACTGATTTTATTTTTATTAAGAATGAGTTTTTCAAGACCCTTTAACAAAGAACGGTAAGCGATAAGAGAATGAGCAAGCGGAACGCCGATATTGCGTGTAACCGTTGAATCGGTCAAATCACGCTGCAGACGCGATATTGGGAGTTTGGAAGCAAGGTGTTCGAAAATCGCATTAGCAATTCCCAGGTTACCTTCGGAGTTTTCAAAATCAATAGGGTTAACTTTATGGGGCATTGCCGATGAGCCAACTTCACCCTTCCTGATCTTTTGTTTGAAATAATTCATCGAAATATATGTCCAGATATCCCTGTTCAGATCAAGAAGTATCGTATTGATCCGTTTCATATTATCGAAAAAAGCGGCCATATTGTCGTAGTGTTCTATCTGGGTTGTTGCGCTAAGTCGCTGCAATCCCAGTTTATCAAGTGTGAAATGGTCGGCAAAATCAGTCCAGCAAATATTCGGGTAAGCAATGTGATGGGCATTAAAATTGCCGGTAGCGCCGCCAAATTTAGCTGAAAAAGGTATAGTCCTGATCATGTCGAACTGGTTTTTCAACCTTTCGACAAAAACGTATATTTCTTTTCCAAGAATTGTCGGTGAGGCCGGTTGTCCATGCGTCCTGGCAAGCATCGGAACATTTGCCCATTTGTATGCCAGTTTTATGAGAAATTCGATGACCTCGTTAAGGACAGGTTCAATGATCTTGCGCCAGGCATCTTTTAATGAAAGCGGGATGGCAGTATTATTAACATCCTGCGAAGTGAGTCCGAAGTGAATAAATTCTTTATATTTTGAAAGTCCTGTTTTATCAAATTTTTCTTTAATGAAATATTCAACAGCTTTTACATCGTGGTTTATAGTTTTTTCAATCGACTTAACCTTTTGAGCATCTTCGATAGTAAAATTTTTATAAATATCACGCAACGTCCCGAAAGTTTCATGGTCGAAATTTTTAAGCTGAGGCAGCGGTATTTCACAAAGCGCAATAAAATATTCAATTTCTACTTTTACACGGTAGCGGATCAAAGCCGCTTCGGAAAAATAATTATTCAATTCTTCCACCTTATTGCGGTATCTTCCGTCAATTGGTGATATGGCGGTTAATGTTGATAAATTCATGTTTTAGGTGTTTTTATTTTGAAATTACCTATACTCAAGTTTTAATCCAACCCCCACTTCTTTAAGATTTATAACTTTTGATAATGCTATTTTTGAATTCAAATCTGTACAATGACAAGCATGAACTTCGTTGGGTTCCAATTTTTTCATGTATTCCAACGTACCTTCTAATTGTTTTTTTGAAGGCTCAAGTAAATGAAATCCTCCGATTATATCTGCTATTCTATCATCCTCACAAATCTTTTTTGCATATTCTAAAATATTACAAATTCCTGCATGAGAACAACTCGTAATAATTATCAAACCCGTTGAAGACTTGTAAACTAAAGCAGAATCATCTGTTAAATAATCATCATTTTCAGAGTCGTCTATTACAATTTTACCAATTGGTATTTTAGCTTCAAAATCATTTTTTCTTTCTATCTCTCCAAGAAAAACAAGTTTCTTTGTTAGCCATACGGGATCTTTACTCAATTTAATATTGAAATGCTTAGATAATTTATCTTCAGAAATAATTGAACCTATTTCATCCAAACCATTAATCTTTTTATTTAAGAATGTTAAAGGATGGGCTATGAGGAGGGGTTTCTTATGATTTATTTTTTCTATTATTGCTTCTGTGTAGAGTCTGATCAGAGGATCTAAACCCCAGGTATGATCGAGATGCCCATGAGAAAGAACCACAAAATCTACATTTAACAGATCAATATTTATCTTTTGCGCATTTTTAATGAACACATCTGAATAGCCTACGTCAAATAAAATTCTTTTGTCTTTATCTTTAATAAAATAAGACACTCCTGGTTCGCCGTAGAAATACCGGTCTATAAGAGTATTATTATCAACAAGAACTGTTAATTCCATATTTTATCACTATATAAATTTAAAAAAAACTACAAATTATTATCCGTAGTATCTTTCTTATTTTCCTCTTTTTCGGAAACCCCATCTTTAAATTCTTTAATTCCTTTTCCGATACCTTTCATAAGTTCGGGTATTTTTTTTCCTCCGAAAAACAAAAGGATAACCAAAAGAATAAGGATAATTTGCCAGAAACCAAAAAATCCTGCAAAAATTACTGAGTGTAATGTCATGTTTTTTCTGACAAAGATAAGAACATTTAAAATATAATTAATTTTGCTGAATAAAAAATAGTATTAATCTAAAATTTTACTCATGAAAACTATTAATTTAAAACGTCTGCTGATAACAATGATTGTTGTTATTTTCACCGGACAAGCTCTAATTGCTCAGGAACCACAGAAAAAAAAGCCGGCGTTAACTCACTGGATGACCCCGGAGGAATTACTCAGAAAAGATGAAATAGGCCGCGATTTTTACCCTACTGACCCACCCGACGCTCCTGTTATAAATATTGCAGAATTTAACAGAATGCAGGGAGTATTGATTTGTTATCCTTTCGGGATTAATTATAATATTATTGCTGAAATGTCGGAGGATGTTGTTGTTACAACAATAGTTTCAAACCAGAGTCAGCAAAATTATGTAATTTCACTATATCAGTCGAATGGAGTAAATCTTGAAAATTGTGATTTTTTGCAAGCCCCAACAGATTCATACTGGACTCGTGATTACGGTCCTTGGTTTGTAATTGACGGAAATGATGAAGCGGGGATAGTTAATTTTCCTTATAACCGGCCACGGCCGGATGATAATGATATCCCTATAAAGGTAGCTGAATTTTTGGGTATTAACCTTTTTGGTATGGACCTGATCCATACCGGGGGTAATTATATGACAGACGGAATGGGTATTTCGTCTTCAACCGAACTTGTCTGGGATGAAAATTCCGGATTAACCCACCAGCAAGTAGCTCAGTTGGTTGAAGATTACCTCGGTATTTATATGTATTATGTAGTGCCTGACCCAAACAATACTTATATCAATCATATAGATTGCTGGGGTAAATTTCTCGATGTTGATAAAATCCTTATCCGTGAAGTGCCTCCAAGCCATCAGCAATACGAAGAAATTGAAGCTACTGCTGCTTATTATGCAGAACAGACTTCTTCTTACGGAAACAATTACCAGGTTTACAGGGTCTATACTCCGAATGACCAGCCTTATACAAATTCACTGATACTTAACGATAAAGTATTATTGCCAGTTACCGGTTCGCAATGGGACGATGATGCTATTGCCGCGTATGAAGAAGCAATGCCCGGATACGAGGTGCTTGGTTTTACGGGCTCGTGGCAATCGACCGATGCGCTTCACTGTCGTACTATGGGAATTGCTGATATAGGAATGTTGCATATTAATCATTTTCCGATTCTTGGCGATGCTCCTTTTCAGGATGAATACGAAGTTGAGGCTGTGATAAAAACACTGAGCGGCCTGCCATTATACAGCGATTCGGTTATTGTTTATTACCGTGTAAATGGCACTGCCTGGGAATCGGCTAATATGTTTAACACTTCCGGCCAAACATGGACAGGGATAATTCCGGGAGCAGAATACGGGAGCGAAATTGAGTATTATATTTTTGCTTCTGATGAATCGGGCAGGAGGGAGACCCATCCTTTTATCGGAGAACCTGATCCACATGTTTTCTTTGTTGGAGGACAGGCTTTTGCTCATATTGTTGTAAATCCTGATTCGCTCTATGCTACAGCTTGTGTTGGACAAAGTGATGTCGTAAGTTTTGATATTTCAAATATCGGCCAGCTTGATCTGATTTTTACTATTTCCGCATCAACTGTTGTTTATGATGAATATGATTTTAATGTGCCTGACAGTCCGTCTCCGACTTCATGGAATTCCAATACATACACCGAACTTGGCTGGACTGATCTGAACGTTGGAACAACAGGTGAAATATCAGGATGGGAAATTACATATACCTGGCAAACTGATGATTGGCCTGAAGAAGGAAGTTTTCATGTAGAATCACCTTCAGGAACACAGGCGGTTATCGCTTCAGGTTTTCCTTCCGGAACATACTCTGTTGATCTTACCGACTTCAATGGCGAAGAAATGAATGGTAACTGGAAAATCTGGATAGAAGATACTTATGGCGATGGCGGTCACCAGGCAACTAATATCACCCTGACTATTACAACAATAATAAGTGAAATTCCTTGGTTATGTGTGTCGCCATTTTTCGGTACTGTTCCGCCCGGGGAATCGGTATGGGTTGAAGTTCCTTGCGATGCTTCGGAGCTTGAGGTTGGATTGTACGAAGGTAAACTGATAATCGAATCCAACGACCCTGATTATCCCGAACTTGAAATTCCGGTAACTTTTGATGTTACTGAATGTGTTGATGTAACGGTAACTCCCGATACTCTCTGGTTTCTAACGATCGAAGATATGTTTTACGGGAAAATTATAAATATAACAAACGAGACAAATATTAGTATCACCATTACCGATATAACACAGAGTGGAACAGTTATCCCCTGGGAATATGATCCACCGCTGGTAACATTGCCATACACTCTGCCAGCCGGTGAGCAGTTGGAGTTGAATGTTGTTATACCGTTGCCGTTGGAAAATTTGGAAACCTTGGAAAATATTATCTTCGAAGACCTTCAAATTACCACCGAGGCTGGTGAGCATATTGTTGTAATAGCCTGGGATTCGGATCTGCTAACTATGAACTTGATTGTTACACCCGACACACTTTGGTTTATTGATTATTCTGCAATTGGAAATCCGCAGCCATTCAGTATTTTAAATGATTCTTATATTTCGATCACAATTTATGAAATACCTGATCAGGGGGAGGTATGGTATATCGAAGATTTTACAATCACATTGCCTTACGAATTATTGCCCGGAGAACAGCTTGATTTTAATGTTATAGTTCCGCCGGGAATTGATAATTTGTTTACTTTAGTGTTTGATTCCATTCCAGTTAGTTCGGATGCCGGTGTTAATACTCTGATACTTGCAATAGATGAGGACCTTCTCGGTTCGGTGAGCGAATTTGAAAACTCCGGCCATTTCAGCAGTAATTATCCTAACCCGTTCAGTAAAGAAATAAATATTGAATTCTCTCTTGATAAAACTGAAAAGGTATCTGTAGAAATTTTTGACCAAGAGGGAAGGAAAATTAACAGGCTTATTGATAATGAATTTATGCCGGGCAGGCATATTGTAAGTTGGGACGCTAAAAATGAAAAAGGACAAGACGTTCAGAACGGAATTTATTTTTACAGAATTACACACGGTGGAGTACCGGAAACAGTGAAAATTGTTCTCGTCAGATAGTTGGACTTTATCTGACCTTAGAAGCTACTATGTGTTTTCATTTGAGATGAGTGGTTTTGCAGGATAGTTTTGAAATTAAGATTATTACAGCATTCAGGGCATAAGCATTTTCCCTAACTTAGTAGCTCCCCGATAGGGTTTATTCAACAAAAGCTAAAAAGTATGATGGTGATTGTGCTAATTTTAATAATTATAAATCAAAAATATTTATTACTTTTGTAAGAAATAAATAACGGAATTATGAAACAGATTTTTTAAATGATTACAAAAGTTAGGGTTTCAACAACATTTAAAAAACATACAGAGTATTGTTATAGATAATTAAATTTTTTATCTTTCAAAAAAATTAAAAAATAATAAATGAAACAAAGG
>CBDUSJ010000058.1:0-10090 GCA_965369845.1 uncultured bacterium
ATGCAAATATGAACCACTTATGGACCCGGTTTTATGGTGGTGATATGTTTTACCATATTTACACAGTAAAGGCTACGCAGGATGGTGGCGCCATCATGGCCTGCCGGACTTATAATTACCTTACCCAATATCTGGAACACGACATAATAATTTTAAAAGTTGATGAAGACGGCCTCATCACCGGTATAGGTGATGAACTTCCCCTTATCACTGCTTATGATGCTATCGTTTATCCAAACCCGGGAAGCAGTTATTTAAAAATAGAATCAGGCCCGCAAATTGACGGCGCGGTGTTCGAACTGTTTGATATGACAGGGAAAGCGGTTGCCCAAGAAATACTTAACAACCGGATAGCTGAAATAAACACAAGTTCGTTACCGCCAGGAACTTATACTTACCGTATTATATTGCAAAACCGCCTTGTGGAATCGGGAAAGTGGGTTAAGAAATAATTGAATATTGATAATTGAAGTATTTGACGATTTTATTCATCCGATGACTTTTATTTTTCTCAGTCCTGAATATTATCCTGCTGTCAGTCATGGGATGAGTAGCATGGATGCATTGAAATAATTGTAAAAACGAAGACAAAAACCGCATAATATTTTATCAACCAAATTTCATGTAATAAAATTATTACTTGATGCAGGGCAAGCAGTATGTATTCGACACAAAAGCGACATAGATACAATAAAGCGCAAAGCTCATCAGGCATTTAAGAAACAGGAAAAAGAACAAACTAATGGAGAAACTCCAAGCAAATTACTAAAGAGAAGTAGATATTTGCTTTACAAATACCCCGGTCAGTGTACTGAAAATCAAAAATCACGAGCAAAAGTTTTGTTTACCAAGTATCCCTAATTGGAAACAGCTTATCAACTCAGTTGTAGCTTTCGCAATTTGTATTCAAAAAATTACCCAGGTGTACCCGAACCGGTTTTAGAAAAAGGTCTGTACCAATGGTATGAAAAAACCAAATGGAAATTCTATTTTTGCAGTCTTAAAAAAACGCTTGGAAATGAAAATACATCACATAAGTTCGAAGCTCCTGAATTTTGAGGATATCGAAAGGATCATCACCGAAGGTTACACCCTTGAGCTTTCAGAAGAGGCTACGCAAAAAATCACCAAATGCCGCGACTATCTTGATAAAAAAATGGCAAAAGAAGATAAACCGATTTACGGGATCAATACCGGTTTCGGGGCATTACACAACTACAGGATATCGAAGGAAGACCTGAACCGATTGCAGGAAAACCTGGTTATGTCGCATGCCTGCGGCGCCGGTGAGGAAGTTCCGCAGGAAATTGTCAAACTGATGTTGCTCCTGAAAGTTCATGCGCTTTCTTACGGCCATTCGGGGATTCAGTTAACCACTGTTCGAAGGCTGATGGATTTTTTCAACAACGATATTATCCCGATAGTTTACCAGCAAGGATCGCTTGGCGCTTCTGGCGACCTGGCGCCGCTGGCACATGTGTGTCTTCCGCTTATCGGGAAAGGGGAAGTTTATTACAAAGGCAAAAAACAACCGGCGGCGGATGTTTTAAAAACACTGGGTTGGGAACCTATCCACCTTCTTTCAAAGGAAGGGCTGGCGTTGCTCAACGGCACACAATTTATGAGCGCTTACGGAATTTACCTTTGCTTGCGTGTGTTCAAACTTTCGCGCCTCGCCGATATAATTGGCGCTTTGTCACTGGATGCCTTCGATGGCCGTATCGAGCCGTTCCATGATCTTATCCAGCAAATCCGCCATCATAAAGGCCAGATAAAAACAGCAGCGCGTATCCGGAATATTCTCGAAGATAGTGAACTTATCACCCGCGAGAAAGAGCATGTTCAGGACCCGTATTCTTTCCGGTGCATCCCACAGGTTCACGGAGCAACCAAAGATTCAATCGCTTATGTGGCTTATGTTTTCAGGATGGAGATAAACGCCGTAACCGACAACCCGACGATTTTCCCCGATGAAGACCTGATCATCTCTGCGGGTAATTTTCATGGGCAACCACTGGCGCTCGCACTGGATAACCTGTGCATTGCCATGTCGGAGCTGGGCAGCATATCCGAACGTCGCACCTATCAGCTTCTTGAAGGTAAAAGAGGTCTGCCGCATTTCCTTGTGGCCAATCCCGGACTGAACTCCGGCTTTATGATCCCGCAATACACCGCTGCTTCCATTGTCAGCCAGAACAAACAGTTGAGCACCCCGGCATCGGTGGATACAATAGAATCATCGCAGGGGCAAGAAGACCATGTAAGCATGGGCGCCAATGCCGCAACAAAAGCATTTCGTGTGCTTGAAAACCTCGAAACTATTTTAGCCATCGAACTTTTTAATGCAGCGCAAGCGATGGGGTTTCGACATCCGGTAAAAACTTCGCCCTATCTCGAAGATTTCCTAAAAAAATACCGCGAAAAGGTTAGCTTTATTGAAAATGACAAGGTGATGTATGAAGACATTAAAGCCTCTGTTGAATTTCTCCGTAACCTTGATTTTGAAATACCGGGGGAAGATGTGAAAGTTTATGAATTATAAATTAGAAATTAGAAATCCATACGGACAAGTTTAGAAATTAGAAATTATTTAATTCTCCATTTCCAAAATTTTCTCAACAATGTACGCGATAAACAGCAAATATGTTATGGTGAGCAATATTGCTTTTTTACCATTAAAAGTTTTACCTATCGAGAAAATAAGAACAGTGATTGCTGTGATAAAGATAAGCACTATCCATAAATCAACTGAAATTTCTCTTATGGCAGGGTCCATTTGAATAGGTGCGTTTAGTAAAGTAAAAAGAAAAAGTGGAAACCCCAGCGCAAAAGAGATATCAAAAATATTACTGCCAAGCGCGTTGGCGAAGGCATCTTCGTAATTGCCTTTGCGGGCATCGCGGATAGAGATTATGGTATCGGGAATGCTGGAAGCCGCCGATGCTAAAATTACCGAAATAAAAATGATAGGGATACCGAGTTCATTTCCCAAAAGATTGGTACCATAAACCAGAAACCAGGTGCCAAGAGTCATTACCAAAGTACTTACAATTAACAAAACCCAGGCGTTAGTTGTATGAATTGGCCTGTTTCTAAGAATAGACTTTTCGAGATTTATCAGCGCATAATCTTTCCATGAAACCCCTCCTGTTGACGGGGAGTAAATGAAATTATCAGTTTTTGTAATGATCTTTTTATGAGTGAAAAATAAATAAATCAGGTAAGCAATGTAAGGCAGTGCGAGACCAAGCCCGTGCCATATTGTTAACTTTTCGCGGGAAACAACCCATGCTACAAAACATGTCATTACAAGTAAAATAATTCCATCTCTTAAAAAAGTTCTTCGCACAATCGGGATATATTTTATCTTTTTAGTAAAGAAAAGAACAAAATAAATGGAGATTGGAATAACTAAAATATTAAAAACGGCGCTTCCGCCAATAACCCCGATGCCGCCGGAAAAACCATTCGAATCTTTCAGGTAGAACAAAAAGAAAATGGTGGCAAGAAATTCAGGCATCGAACTGGCGATGGCGTTAATGGTGGCTCCTTTGATACCTTGAGAAAGCTTTCTGCCCAAAAAATCAGAAGCCATTTCAAAACCACCGGTCGAGCGCCAGATGATAAAACTGCTTAATACAATTAAAAATAATGGCCAAATGATTCCCATGAATATTTAGATTAATTGATGCTTTGGACGATTTCCGGTTTTGTTTTCGAGGTGCATAAGTTGATTGGCGATCTTTACGTTCAGGCAATTTTCCATCAGGTTTTTGGCTTTTGTAACCGGAGTGTAAGAATTATCTAAAAGAACGATCACCGCAAGTAGTTTGTCAATTTTAATAAGTTTTATAAAAGCCAGTTCATACTCATTGTTGCCGGTTGAAATGGTTTTATCGTTTTCAGGAACGGGAATTTTTTCTGTAAGCGGGCCGGGCACGTTCATCTTAACTATTTCTTCGGAATAAACCGACCTGACAAACCCTGCTTTGCACCCCGAAGCTTTCAGCAGAGCAGGCAACAAAGTTTTAAAATAACCGGTGGCACTCTGTATTTTGTTGGTATCGATCTGTTGGGAAAATCCCTCGATTTGAATGCACAGTTCTTGAACGCATTTAATATTGAATCGGTGCAAAACATGCATCAACTGGTCATCAATAAATTCATCTTCGAACTTATTTAGAATATTACAAAACAGCGGCATGAGTCTGGAATCGGTAAAAACACAGAAAAACCCCAGCCACTCTTTCCCAAACCAAATGGGTACGACATAAGAATTGAGGCGCTGGGTTCCGAACGATACCTTGCCAATACTGAAAACATCTTCCACGTTCCGACTCTTTTTAAGGATTTCTTCAATAGAAATTAATTGCTCATAATTTTCCAAATTACAAACGGCCGGTGGTTCTCCTTGAATTTTTACCAGCGCAGAAACCACATCGAAGCCAAAGAAATTAAAAAAATTAACAAGGAAACTTGCCAGTTCTTTTGAAAATTCGGAAACAGAAGAAATTTCACCGCCGGCAATTTTGTTTTTTATTTTGTCGAAAGCGCTTACCAAGCTTGTTGGAATTGATATCAAAACATACAGATATGCTCCCAGTACAGCGCCAAACAATAAAAATAAAATAACGTACAACGCGTAAAGCCCTCCGAAATCAGGGAAGATTTTCCCTATCAAAAACCAACCCGCCATAAATATTAAAACACATACCAAAATATAAACTATGATGAATAATGTACGTTGTACAGGAGCAAAAAAATTATGTGGTTTTATCATAATAATTTGAAGAAAATATTTAATTTCCAAAAATAGAAAAATAAAACACGGATTTTTTGTTTCTTTGAAAAATTTTTTTTAAGAATAAATAAAATTAAAAATTATGACATTCATTATAACAGGTTCGAACCTTAGAATTGAGGATGTAGTGAACGTTGCACGCAACAACGAAAAAGTTGAACTTCATCCCGAAGCGATTGAAAGAATTAAAAAATGCCGCGCCATGCTGGAAAAAAAGATAGTGGCGCGCGAAATTATGTACGGAGTAAACACAGGTATCGGAGAGTTTTCCGAAGTAGTTTTGAACGACGACCAGATTAAAGATTTTCAAAAATATCTGGTTTACAATCATGCCGCAGGTATTGGTGAGCCAATGCCCTTAGATTATGTGAGAGGAGCTATGCTGGGGAGGATAAATGTTCATGCTCACGGCAATTCGGGTATTCGTCCCGAAATTACTTTAACCCTCGTGGAAATGCTGAACAGGGGAGTTACCCCCTGGGTTTGCCGGAAAGGCTCGGTGGGTGCTTGCGGAGATTTAGCGCCTATGTCGCAGATAGCGTTGTTGATGTTGGGCGAAGGCAAAGCATATTTCAAGGGTGAATTGTATGATGGTAAAGAAGCTCTTGACCGCGCCGGAATACCGGTGCCGGGACTTGAAGCACGCGACGGACTGGGAACAATCAATGGTTCTAATGTGCTGACAGCAATGAGCGCCCTGTTTCTCTATGATGCCAACAACTGGCTGAAGCAAGCCGAAATCGCCACTGCTATGTCGCTTGAAGCCCTGAAAGCAAATATGCGTCCGTATAATTCCAAGCTCCATGAAGTAAGAGGTTTCCGGGGCGCTATCCAATGTGCGGAAGTTATCCGTAAGATGGTTGCAGGCGGCGACCTTGCCGAAGGACGACTGAAATGTAAAGTTCAGGATGCTTACTCGATGCGTTCAACACCACAAGTGATCGGCGCTGCGTACGATGCGCTGGAATATGCAAGATCGCAGGTTGAAATTGAACTTAACGGTGTTGGCGATAATCCGATATTTTTCCCTGATGAAAACCTCCAGCTTACAGGGGCCAATTTCCAGGGTTCGCCTGTATCATTGCCAATGGACATGGCGGGAGCTGCTATAACTATGGTCAGTGTTCTTTCCGAACGCAGAATGAACAGGTTAAATAATCCGGCACTCAGTGTCGGACTTCCTGCTTTTCTCACCAAGGGAGCAGGTATGTTCTCGGGCCTTATGCTGAGCCAATACACAGCAGATATGCAGATTGTCGAGCAAAGGATACTTTGTATGCCGGCTTCAATCCAGTCGATACCGGCTGCTGCCGACCAGGAAGATTTTGTTTCGATGGGAATGAATACAGCGATTAAAAATTTCCAGATCATTGATAACGCTTATGGCATTCTTGGAATAGAATTTATGGCTGCAGCGCAGGCGCTTGATTTCCGCGAGTATGCTTTTGGAAAAGGTACGGAAAAAGCAAAAGCAACTATTAGGAAACATGTCGAGTTTCTCGACATTGACCGCCCTCTTTACGACGATCATAACAAGATGAAAGAACTGGTACAGTCCTGTGAAATTCTTGAAGAAGTTGAAAAAGAAATAGGCTCGCTTAGTTAAAACAGAAGACTGCCTACTGAAAACTGATGACTGACAATTAATAGATTTTCTAATATGTTTAATTCCCAAGCAAACGGATCTTATGATAAAACACCTGAAAGACCACGCTTGCTGACTTTTCTGTGTGTTCTTACTTTTATCGGCAGTGGTATGGCATGTTTTTCATATCTTATGTCCACTTTATTTTATTCTGAAGTAAAAGTTCTGATATTAGAACAGTCTAAGGAGTTACCTGTTTTTGGACTCTTATCCACAGCAAGTTTAAACTTTTTTCTAACAGGATTTATTCTGTATTTTCTATCATTAGCCGGAGCAATATTAATGTGGAGATTTAAAATTATCGGTTTTCATTTGTATATTGCTGCACAGCTAATGTTATTAATACTTCCGCTTGTTTATATTAAGGATTATCCTCTGCCAATTTTCGATGCTCTTTTAACGGGAATATTTATTTTGTTTTATTCGATGCATTATAAATTATTAAAAGGTAATTATCATGGATAAAGAAACTTCATCAAAACAAGTTCAAAAAATAGATGGGGGCGACAGACCGTTAGGACTTTCTATCCTGCTGATATTCTCTTTTGTTTTTAACGGATTTGTAACATTATTGTTACTTGCCGGCTTATTGTATTCAAGGATTCTTAAAAATGTTATTGAACAATATTATCAAGAATTTAGTTTAACTGATTTTTCTGCCATTGTTATTTTGGTAGTAGCATCTCTTCTTTTTGCTTCAGCCTTTTTCGGCTCTCTGAAAATGTGGAAAATGCGCAAAACAGGTTTTTATATTTATGCCGGTTCATACGTGGTAATTTTAGCAACAATGATTCTTCTGGGAAGTTATGATTTTTTAAACATGGCAATTGCTGTTGTGTTGATCATCATCTTCGGTTTATATTCGCACAAGATGACCTAATCGAGAAACGTTATTTTTAAGATGTATATTGATTTTTCGTTATTCAGGCTCAAACAAGAATATTTCGATCACGAAAGTGTTCTGCACGGTATTAATCACACGTACCGTGTTATGTGTCATTGTCTTAAAATCGGCGAGGCTGCTTCACTTAATTATGAGATCAAACTGGCTTTTTGTGCGGCATTTATCCATGATATGGCACGAAAAAACGATGGATACTGCCCGTTGCACGGTACATGGGCAGCCAAAGAAAAATTACCTTTTTTTAAAGAACTTTTTTTTCAGGTAGGCGTTAAACCGGAGGACCTTGGCGAAATTGAGCTTGCATTAAAAAATCATTCTCTTGCCGAGGAAATAGAAAAAAATCATCCTTATTATAATACTGTTGCTTTGCTAAAAGATGCTGATGCCCTCGACAGGATAAGGATTGCCGAGGATAACCTGAATAAAGATTTTCTACGATTTCCACAAAGTGTCGAGCAAATAAACTTTGCCAAAAACCTCTACTACAAAACGTGTAATTCAGGGTTTAACAAATTTGAAGAAATGATGAATATTGCACAAGAAATTGAATAACCGATACCAAAACTCACAAAAATCAGTGATAGTCAAAAATGATTCATAAGAACACTTAAATTATTTGGAAAAATTGTTATATTGTTACATTGTTATATTGTTATATTGTTACATTGTTGTGGTTTAGCAATTTAGCAATTTTACCATATAACAATATGTCAACATATTTTTAAATTTGTTTTTATGACGGGCAAACAAAAAGCCGCCTTAGATTGTCAGGGCGGCTTTTTGATTATTGAACTTCTGTGAGGTTTATTGTTTATAAACCTTTTTTCTGATTATCATTCCATTTTCAGTTTCAACCTGAACGAAGTAAATTCCATGCGTAAGACTGGAAATGTTTATTTCTACAAACATATCATTTATCACCTGGCTGAAAACCATTTGTCCAAGATGGTTCACGAATTGAACCGATTTCATCTTTTGATCCGAGACAATGTTAAGATAATTTGTTGCCGGATTAGGATACATCCTGACATTAATTGTACTTATTGTTTCAGGGGTATATGACGTGCCAAGTTTGAAATCTGTGATTATGGAAAGACCTTCCTTAGTATAAATACCCTTATTTGGTTGACTTTCATCGAAAACAGGAATAATTTCAAAAGTTTCTCCAACGAACGGACGGTAAACGCGGAATACCATTAAATCACCATTTTTAAGACCTTTTTCATTTTCTGTAAATTCGCTTTCTGCGTAAACGTTGATAGAGATATTTTCGTTTAAATTGTTTACAACAACCATTCCTCCAATTTTTCCAAGTTCATTAAATACTCCGATGAAATCACCTATGTTGAGTTTACTCAATGCATTTCTGGAGATAGCAATGGAATGGGCGTTTCCGGAAATTGTAACATCATTCCAGGGCGTGGTATTTTCGATTCCATAAGACGTTTCCGTACTTGTTCCGTTAGCAGCAGGAACATCAAAATTAACCATACCCGGATTGTTCAATGAAACCATGTATGCGCTACCGGGATTTAGGGCTTTGAGTGTGTAAATACCTGCTGAAGGCCAGTAAACATTGTCGTTAACAACGCTTCTCGCAATAATTAGGTTATCTCCGAGAGGATCAAAAATATCGGCTGCTAAAACTGATTCGGAATTCCATACCGGCATAATAGACCATCCGGCAGGCAGAGTAAATTCAAAACCAAGGGTCGGAAATCCATAAACGGTAAGTGATTTTGGATCGGGAGAAGTACTATATTCCTTTGCACCTTGTTTTTCATTCCAGCAGAATGTAACTCCTCCCGGAATATAAACCCTATCAATAAATTCTAATACTTTTAAATCACCACCGAGAGGAGCAACAACGGTTGCAACATCACAATTATCTAAATCAAGATAAGTTGAGCACCCATTCAAATCAGCAGGTAGATCAATGACTTGTTGCCATGGCAATACATCAAGAAAAACTATTTTCGACATAATTATATCGCACTCATTTACGACTTCACAATAATATTGACCTTCATCATCTAAAGTAATTGATGAAAGAATCAGTATTGTATCATTTGCCCCTAGAATCAAACCTGCCGGGCCATACCATTGATAATTGTCTGCAAATTCAGCTTCAATTGAAAATGTTACTTCGCCTCCCCAAATTTTAGAAGTATCAGAAGGCTGACTAACAATAACCGGAATAGGTTTAACTGTTATAGTAAATGTACAATGAGCCCAACAACCGTATTCGTTGGTGATAGTGTATAGAATTTCATATTGACCAGGCCCGTATTGTGCTGGATTAAATGATGTAATGATTTCGCCTTCGTATGAATACTCTTCAAATTCTCCGGGATTAAATTCAATGACATTGCCATTTTCACATACTTCCATGTCATTGCAAATTGCTACAGGCAATGGATTTACAGTTATCACAAACTCGCAGTAATTGGTACACCCTGTGGTTACATCGGTATAAGTGTAGCTGATATCAAAATTACCAACTCCTGCTACAGCCGCATCAAATTCACCGTCAATAACGCCTGTTCCACTGTAAACGCCGCCAACAGGATCGCCGCCTGTGAGGACAAATGCAGGTTCGTCTATACAAATTGCAAAGTCTGCCGGACAGGTTACTACCGGTAACGGGTTCACCGTAATTACAAAATCACATGAATTTGTACAACCGTTTTCATCTGTGTAAGTATAAGTAATGGTGTGGTCGCCTGCGCCTGCTACAGCC
>CBDUSJ010000059.1:0-9964 GCA_965369845.1 uncultured bacterium
ATTAGTTACTAATTTATCTGAATATGATGGATTTGGATAAATTGTAAAGTAAGGTTTGCTATTCAGTTCTTTGATACTTACAAAAATTCCACCATCAATTGTTTTTATGATTATATCTCCACAAAGTACATATCCGATGCTGTCAGTTACAAATTCAATGTCTGAATATGCAATACCCGGCATATAGGGAGGATTCCAGTCATCTAAACTTTTTTCCCAGTTTTGCCCAAAATCAATTGTTTTGTTTATAACTATTCCGCAATCACCATTGGTTGTGCAATTTGAAGATAAATAAAAACCTAAACTGTCATTTTGAAAAAACAAATCTGAAATTCCTGGAATTGTATATTCTAAATAATGACTTACCCAGTTTATATTATCATTTGTTTTGAAGAATTCATCGCACTCATAATAATAGTCATCTACCCAGCCAGCCAGCAAATAGACATAATTATCAGTTATTGTTATAGAAAACAAGTCTTTAGTTGTTCCGATATTTATGTTGTCCCAAGTAATTCCCCCATTTGATGTAATGAATAAAGTTCCATTATTCCCAGCGATAAAACCTGTGTCATTATTTTCAAAATGAATACTGTTAAGTTGTTTATCAGATAAAGAGTTGTTTAGTGTCCAATTATTTCCGAAATCACTTGAATTTAATATTATGCCACTGTCTCCAACTACCCAAATATTATTCGGTGAATTAATATTTATTGAAAATAAGTCTTTATTCGTACCGGATGATTGTGAAGTCCAGTTTTCACCACCATCAATTGATTTTATTATTGTTCCATTCTGACCAACAGCGTAACCAGTATCACTATCGATAAATGATAAGTCAAAAAACGATTCCGAAAAACCTGTATTTTGTTCAATCCAGTTTGTTCCACCATCATAGGTCTTTAGAAACAATCCTTCATTAGCAATGATAAAAACAGTATCTTCATTCAGTGTGCAAATATCTCCATATTGGTTACTGTAAAGATTAGAATTCTGATATTGCCAACCTTGTTGTGAAAATAATTGACAACTTAAAGTCATTACTAAAATCATTAAGATATTTGTTTTCATTGTGGTCTGTTTTATATGTTTGGTAACGTATGTGTATAGGTAATATTACCTATATTTATCCATTACCCATTCGAAAAAGTACCTATATTTTCCAAATAGGTATGTAAAACGTAGTTGCTTATTAACTACTATCTTCATACATTGAATCTAAAGGATTTTTAAATTTACTAATATCAGTCTTTGCTACATGTGTATAAACTTCTGTAGTTTTAGAACTGCTGTGTCCCAGAAATTCTTGCATGTACCGCAAGTTAGTACTGTAAAAATCTAATTTGATATATTCTTTTTTTCCGGGCATGTTATTTTTTTTAAATTTGATTGGACTAAATTAAAAAAATTATTTCAACTTAATAGTGCTTTATTAAAAGTCCCAACAAAAATAAAAAAAACCTAAAACAAAAAGAAAAAATGTAAAAAAATTATTCGTAATAAAAACCCTGAAAATCAATGTGGCAATTTGTGATGGTCGAATGTTTGTCCGTTAACGAACTTCTTGATTTGAAAAGCTATTCGTAAAAATATTTCAAGATTGTTTTGTTTCAGCCGGTCGATCGAGGTTTTATCGCCTCTTGAGGCTTTTGCGAGTATAAAAAGGAATTCGAAATTATTTGCTTTAAGCCAGATGAGCGCCTTATTATCGTCAACCGAGGCGCTGTCGAAAGCGGCAAAATGTTGATAGCCGTTATTCATCAGCCAGTCGATGGCGCCGGTGCTGCCCCGTATTGCCTTCGACAGCGCTGCAAGTTCGGGATAACCGTTATCGAGCAACCATGTAAAAAAATCATCCTTTCCACTAATAGCCTGTTCAAAGGCAAGCAAAATTTTAACCGGGTAGTCATAAAGATTTTTCACGATAGAAAACTGCTATAATAAAGTTAAAATATTATTCCAGGATAATCACTTTTTTTGTCAGCTTAATTGTACTATTTTCAAAAGTGATAGAAAATGCGAGAAAATAAATACCTGCTTCGAGGTATGAGTCTGTTCTTAAAACATGTTCATTCGATTTAGAATTATCTTCCCACAGCTCGGAGATAAATTTTCCGCAGATATCAAAAAGCCGGACTTTCAGATGGCAATTTTTTTCGTTGTAGAAGTGAACAGAAAATTGTCCGTTTGAAGGATTAGGGAAAATATTTATTACAAATTGTGAATCGGACAATTCGTTCACATTTGGAATAAAACCGCTGTTAATTTTTCCCGGTGTGCCATGGTTCAGGGATGAAGCCCAGTTTTTTCCGAGTGTATTATCTAATGAAGGATTTTTAAGTTCAAGTGTAGGGCCGTTACCGTTTGGCAGCTCGGGCCATGGAGTTGAAACACCATAAACAACCGAATCGATAAGCACATTATTTGCGTTGTAAAGACGTGTCAATTCACCGGAGCTGCTAAGCCCGAAGCCAAAACTTCCAACAAAATTGCCGGTTTCAGGAAACATCTGTGAGAAGGCTGCGGCATCTTTGCACAAAACAAGGTAACCGCCGGCTTCAATTGTTGTTCCATAAGGTATTTCAAAAATGTGGCTTTCCTTTTCATCTTTAAATATCCATCCCGAGATATCTGCTGCAAAATCTTCGTTGTTAAATAATTCAACCCAGTCTTCAGGATCAAAATCGGGCGCTGAGTTATAATTTATTTCATTGATGATAATATCATGTTCGGCAAGGTTGAAATAATAAGCTCCCATATCAGCTCTTGTTCCGTCAGGGTCGTTGGGGCTTTCAGGATCGCCTGCATTAATGCAGGGGGAAGCAGGTAAAAGAGTAAAATTTGTATCAGGAGGTGATTTAAAAAGGGGATCACCTATCAAATTACCTATTCCTGGCAATGTTTCGTTATTACAAATCGAATATCCAACTGTATAACTCGACAAGGAATCAGCATCGATCACAATATCCACCGAATTGGAAAAAATAGTGTTAAGAATAGTAGCATGACCACCACCACTTCCTGCATATTTTTCGTAAAGCCAAATACTTCGATTGTTTTGTTCGAGGGTATTGCTTATGAGTAAGGCATGAGCATTATTTTTAAGGTTTATTCCCTGGGAGCAGCCCACAATCAGATTACCTTTGATAGTAACATCCATACAGCTATCCAGGGTAATGCCATTATCAAAGGCGTTGAAAATGATATTTCCTTCAATTAAAGCGTCATGAACATAATCAAGATCAATTCCGTCATCAATGGGATTAATTATGACATTATTTTTGATAACTCCACCATTATGATGCAAGTACTCAACAGCATCCGGAATTTGGAAGAAATAACAATCTTGTACATCGGCTGATTGCGGTGTTGAAAAAATCAGGCCTTCACCGCTGTTGTTACTTTCAAACCTACTGTTTTTTACTTCTATGTTTCCTCCAAATGTTGTAAACAAACCATTGTGCCACTGAAGATGTTTTGTATTGGATTGACTTATATGGTTAAGAACAATATCAGAGTGGTATCCGTTGAGTCTCCCATTAATGAAGTGTGTATAACTAAATTTACAGGTGCCAGTTGTATTTATCATACTGATTGAGTCCCAAAAAGGCAACTCATTACCCGGCCTGATAACAACAGGGTTTTCTTCTGTGCCTTCAGAAACAATTTCACCATACACCCTTACTGAGCAGGAATCAATAAAAATGATTTCAACGCCGCTTTGTATGGTCAATTTTACGTCTGGCAAAATTTGAATGTCGCAATCCACAATATAAGGCGAATTTTCCGGTGATAAAATCATGTTTTGTTCAATAATGCAAGGTAATATTTGAGGGATTTTTATTTTCAGAGGATTTTTTGAATCAAAGCCTTCAACTTCATGATTGCCTTTAATAGCAACCACTTTCCAGAAATAATCTTCCTCGGCAATATTATTTATAATAAAAAATGTATCGGTGATGCCGGTATAGATTATTGTTAATTCGGGTTCAAACTTCCAGCCGGTGGTAATGTGAAAAGCGTACTCAATCTGTTCTCCGTTTGGGTCTGTTGAAGGGTTCCATTGAAAACAAACGTCGGGGTTGTGAACTCCGGGAGTTTTATCAACAATAAATGAATGGTGCAAATTTTCAAATTGCCAGTTGAGTTGACCCTGCCAGTTTTGAATGTAGTTTTTTTCGGTGTTTACCTGATCCAGCCAGATTTCAGTATTTTCAATATCATCAGTAGTGTCCTGTAAAACCGAGGCATATAAAACAGTAACCAGGCTGTCGATTTCAGTCACCAAGTTTTCGGGAATAAAAACCTCGCCGAAAATTTCGTTGACCCTGGTTTTTATATCATTAAAAACCGAAGGACACAAAATTGCTCTTTCGAGAAAAGGATTATCGGGAGCCCACGGCACAGAGCTGTTTGTGTAATTTTTCCAGCCATACACCGAAAATGTTTTATCAATATCCCAGGGAAACATTCTCCATTTATCATCGCCATTCACATCGTGATACATATAATAATTATGATAATACGTACTTTGATTCGAGAGGATCATATTGCAGGCAATGATATTTACCATTGCTTCGTAATCGAGTGTGTTTTGACAAAATTCCGCATATTCTTCATCACTCACGTAATTGATCTGATGGATAAGTTCGGCAAGATCATCCTTGGGTCCGTTCCCGGTTTTTTTCTCCCAAAAATTGACAATATCGTCGTAAATGCTAAGACACGCTCCGTCTTTTGTAGCTTTGTAAAGATTTCCGTCAGGATCATAATCACGAGCTTCGAGGAACTGTTCGTCCATATTTTCTATTCGAAGATACAAACCAAAAAATTCACCATTAAGATAAAGGCGGGCAAAATCAGCGTTGAAGCAATCTTGCCCGGCAAGCCTGAAAACCCTGCTGCTTAAAAAAGCCCTGATGTAGCTCTTATCTTCGTATTCGGCATTAAAATTCAGCTTTTCACGGTCATTGGCAAAAGGCTCGCCGTTGAATCTGACCTTCAGGGATTTTTTAGGAAGATAGCGCGAGCCATCGCCCCTGATCCTCATTTCCGTGTCGGTCCATGTATAATTTTCATAAGTTAGGGTAATCGGAATATATATATTTTCCTCGAAATGTTCGTAAATATAAGCAAACTCTTCAGGATCGCAGGTAATAAAATATTCTTTTACCTGGCCTAATGCTATGTGTGAAAACAACAATGCCAGTAATAATGTTATGTAAAAATTTATTTGCCTCATAATTTTTCCGTACTTAAAATTATTTTATACCAACCGTTGATGTTGGCGCTGTTGCTGATATTAAGTAAAACTATGCGTTCCCGCAATTTGTAATTTAACAAGTCAATCTCAAAAACTCCGTTTTTCAAAACCACCAATTTATCAATTAATGTTTTTCCATTCAAATTAATAACTTTTATTCTGACTTCCTCGACAGAACAATTTTTTGGGCAGATGTATAAAATTCCGTCGCAGGGGTTGGGATATACTGAATAATAGGTTTCCGATATTAATTCATCACCAATGCCGGTATTGCACCTGTAAAGCCCCATGTCGCAACCATCGGCAGCCTGAGAAACTCCCGGTGAGCCAGGCGAAAGGTAGTACCCCGGCAAAAAAACAGGTGTTGCTTCTATACAAAAGGGATATTGATTATAATGATTATCATTGGTCATGGTGTAAGAAGCCGAAATAGCATTAGCCACGCTGTCCTGCACCAGCAAATCGAAATTTAAAAAGTTGTCCTGATTGTTATAACAGATAGAATTCTGAATATCGATATGGCCATAAGAACCTGTGAAATAGGAGTCGCCAAATCTAATTCCAATATTGTTGTTTAAAACAACACAATGATCAACTTTTACCAGCGGGTATCCGTACCCAGCTTCAATTCCCTGCTCGCAATCAGAAATAACACAATTGTAAATATTTACAAAATTCCCTTCTGATGCAGCTATCCCTTCACGAAAAAATCCACTAATCAAACAATTGGTAACTGAAAGTTTTGCCTTATTGTGATCAATACCGTCATCCTCACCTTTAGTAAAAACACAATTGTTAACCACCGAAAGTTGATCTCCCATTGAGGGAAGAAAACGATGAAAATACAAACCATCGTTATCGTCATCCATAACCAATCCGTCGCCATCAGGCATTTCCGAAAAATGAGATTGTTCAACTTCAACATAACACGAATGAAACTCGCCACCCATGTCACATTTGTTCATAATGCAATTATTAATGGAAATTTTGCTATTTGTCCCCCCAACAGCTTTACCCTCATTTTGAATGAAGTAACAATTAGTGAGTTTTATCAACGAAAAATAAATAAATACCACAGGTTGGCTTGATGAATGGCCAAAAATAAATTCATCGTTACCACCACCATCGGTAAAAATTGCATTTGATATTGAGCTTTCATTTTCCTGTGAAATGATACGAATTCCCCCCCATGAATTACCAGGCTCAGCAGCAGTGAATAACACCGGGGCACCTGTGCTTCCTTCCACTTTTATTTCGCCATAGACCCAAATATTTACATCTTGATTTACGATTATCCGGCATCCATGGGCAATAGTAAGAATAGCGGTATCATTGACAAAAATATCGCCAGTTATATGATGTATCGATGAATTTTCCCAAACTTCTGAATTTGTTAATTCACCGGAATGCAGCACAATAGGCCATTCTTGAAGGACATCGATATTTTTAGTAAACCCCAGTATTGATATTGAAAAGTTCTGTTCGCAGGCATATTCTGAAACAAACCCTCCTGCACCACAATTAATATTTACCTTATCGGGATTTAACGCTATGGTTGACAACACATCGAGTTCATCCGAAAAATACTTTTCCAAATTTTTATCGGTATCCAATACTTTAATAATAATGGGAATTTTTCCCATGGTTGGAACCCTTTCGGGACTGATGATCTGTAATGAATCAAATGAACCCTGATTGGCAGAATTACATATTGGCGAGCGCCCTGTTTTATTATAATCATGGTATGCCATCTGCCCGTTTATAATTTGTGAAAGCATTAAAATAATACTAACGGTTAATATTAAATGTGTCTTCATCAATTTCTTTAAAGTTTCAGTTTCATCATTAACGTAATTGATATGATAGATAAGTTCGGCAAAATCATCCTTGTACCCGTTCTCTGTTTTTTTCCCAACAAAAGAAATTAAAAACAGATAAAACAAATATTATTGAGTCCGGTCTAAAAAGCCCGTGTGACCTCACCCTAACCCTCTCCTGCAAGGAGAGGGAATCCCCCTTCTCCTTGCAGGAGAAGGGGTTAGGGGATGAGGTTAAAAGATGAAAATTTAATTTTTATAAGATCTTATTGTTTTTATACCAGACTCATTATTGATAAAAAATATCTAATTTTTTTCATGAATTTTAATATTTAATAATCTTTTTAATGACATAGGAATTGTCTATACTTATCCTGATTAAATAAATTCCCGGTGTTGCTTCTGAAAAGTTTACCTGTTCGGTAAAATCACCGTGATAATATTTTAGATTTTTATAATAATACCTTTCTCCGGTACTGTTAAAAACTTCAATTATAATATTTTCTTCATAGAACTTTTCAAATTCTATTGTAAGAAAATCATTTACCGGGTTAGGATAGATTTTGATTTTAAACGAGTCGGAATTGTGCAAGCCTGAATTGCAATCAAAACCAAATTCATCTTCATCGAGTTCGAAATATTCAAGAATATAATTGCAAATTATACATGGTCTTTCTATAGCGAACTGCTTGAGGAAATAATTAATATCGTTTTTCCAGCCTTGAAAATTGCGGGGAAATTTCCACCGTTTGATGTGTTTTTCAAGTCCTTTTTCATACGCATTTTCAAATTCTTCAATTTTATTCAGGACGCTGTCGCGTTGTAAAGTGGTATTTAAAAGGTATGCAAAACGGTCGATAAACTGGTTTTTAAATTCCTCGTTCTTCAGGAGGTTTCTGAAAAGGAATGTACTCCATGACGGATTTTGGTATGAAGTATCGCCATTAAAGGTTGCAAACGACAGGTGATCAAAGGTATAATCAAAACATGTATTATCCAAATCGAACAATATCCATCTCCATTTGGAGCCTGATTTTTGTTCGCGCCAAAAGCGGATGTTGCTTCCCGGCCAGTCAATATTACCAAAATAAATCTCTACGATTTGGTAATCGATAAAGTTCTCAATTTCCACCCAGGTTTTTATAAACTCATAATTTTCTTGTATTTCAAGATTATTGTTGTTGATATAGTCCAGCATCTCGTTGTAATTTACATTGCTGCCTTCAATTACTTGGGCATTATTTTCTAACAGGTCGATGCTGTCTTTGTTAACTCCGTATTTTAACGAAATATAATATCTGTCAATCCTGTCTCTTATTGTGTGAATTCCCCAGTACTCGCCGTTGATAAATACAACAACAGGCCTGTAATTCTGAATATCAAGATTAAGATGTTTTACAAGGTTGTGAATCGCCGCATCTTTTATTATACACTGACTTCCACCTGCAAAAGTAGTTCTCAACAGAAATCTTTTGTATTTATCTTGTTGCGACTGGGCCATAAGTTGGTAATCGAAATATTCTTTTCCATATTCACCTCTTGCATAAACGCGGAATGTTTTCTGGGCAGCGTGCCGTGTGATCTTCCCGTGTATCCTGACGCCGGCATCCTGCGATAATACACAGGAACCGTCTTCTTCAAAATATTCAAGATGTACAGGGCGCTCCCAGTTGTAACCTTTTTCAAAATAATTTCCAGTCCAATCAGGATCAGTGACATCAAAGTTTATTCCGGGCACATAAATTCCTTCTTCAAAACCAAAGAGGTTGATACTGTCGGTTGTAATTGAAACGATAGGGTATTTATAAAAGGTGAAAACATCGGGCTTTACAAAATATGTGCAGGTGTTTGTCTCGCTCACAGGAGAGTTGTTACGGTAAACTACCGCCCTGACAACGTTAGCTTTGGGTACTTTCCCTGCCGGCGGTTTCCATCCCCTGAAATGATCGCCCATAGAATCGGGTGTTGTGGGTATTTCGGAAATAGTATTTGGTAAATCGTTTACATCGTTAATCGGGATAGAATCGGTGAACACTATCGATGTATTGTTTGGTGGACTTCCGTCAAAAGTATAATAAATTAAATCATCATGTGACGAAGTAATAAAAAGCTTAAATGGCTGCGTATAAAATCCTGCAGGGTGCGAAAAGCTGAGTGTTACCCCCGATTTATTCATACTCCGTGGAGTGGGGCAAGCAAGGTGCATAAGTTCCGTTTCACCGTCAGGAAACCGGCCGTAAGTTTTATCGGTAGCCACTTCAACCGGAGGAATACTATCGATGATATTTCCTTCGGGGCCGCTCAATAATAATATCTCACCCGATGCTTTTATCTTAAAGTTGGTATGCAGCTCTGTGGTGTCGTAGCGGTCTTTACCACTTGCAAATATCACAAGATATTCTCCAGTCCTTAAAATTATTGATGGAAAAATCCATTTCCCAGGTAGTTCTTCTTCATCAGAAATTCCATAATTCAGTAAGTCAATCGGTTGACTGCTATGATTGAACAGTTCGATCCAATCAGGATAATCACCATCCTCGTCTTGTAGAGTTGTTTCGTTGGACGACATAAATTCATTTATCACGACATCTTGTCCCGAAAGGTTTTGCGCATTAATATAAAAAACGCCAAGAACAATTATTGTAATAAATATTTTATGCAGTTTTTTCATCCTTTTAATATTTGATTTTAAAATGCAAAAGTACCAAAAAAGTTAATGATTTTAATAAATAACATTGATAGTTTCAATTGACTGCAAAAAAAAGAATAAGCGCCGATTTTTGATTTTCTTCAGTTTGTGCTCAATTTATTTCTAAAGAAAATTTATCCCATCTTTCATTTCACAGTTTACACTTTTTAATAAATATTGAATAAAGAAGACCTT
>CBDUSJ010000060.1:0-9924 GCA_965369845.1 uncultured bacterium
ACAGTTGTGGAATAATAATCATCGCCATCATAATCAACTATTTCTACATAATCGAAATAGGCGGCAATTTCATATAAAGATTCCACATTTTCTGTTAATATTTGTAAAGCCATATTACTTGCAAGTGTCTGCGGAGCAATATGAGCAACTTCAAAGCATATCTCATCAATATAAGGTTCTTCAGCATTAATAATTATTCCGGCATACAGATTTTGATTTGTTTCGTCAAGTCTTCGGAAATTATCTCTTAAATCCATTTTGAGCCAGTTTGGAGCAATATCTATTGCTACTTCTGCATCGGGAGTAAGATTACTTGGAGGAAGACTCAATTCCATTAAGTTTGTTCCGGATTGAACCGAAACATAACATTTCTCTCCAACGGGAATTAGCTCTGAGAAAGAAACAGAGTCGATCAATACCCATTGAGCTTTTATATTTGTTGAAATAGCTAAGCAACAAATTGCAATAAAAACCATTACAAGCTGTAAATTGTGATTTGTATTTTTCATTTTATTATATTTATTAAGGTTAAAATTAAGGTTGAGGCTGAGGCGAAGGATAAGACCAAGTTTAAAGCGAAAGTTTTTATTAATTACCAATCTAAAATATTTCCTTATTTCCCCTATTCCCCTTATTCCCTTTATTTGCCTTTCCCACTAATTTCCTCAGCCTTATCCTTCTTTAAAATTATTTCATCAAAATTGCCTTACGAACTTTTGTAATATTATCTGTTTGAAGACGATAAAAATATACTCCATTCGGTAAATCACCTGTTTCCCAATTTACCTTGTATTTTCCGGTAGAACATATTTTATTTACCAAAGTCGCTACTTCTTTGCCAAAGTTGTCATATACTTTTAATGTAACAAAAGTATTGTCAGGAACAGAAAATCCAATTGTAGTTATTACGGAACAAGGATTAGGATAATTCTGGTAAAGAACAACATTTGCAAAGTCTTTGTTTGGCATTGCAGGTTCGTTAATATCAGTAGCAATATGGTTACATGTAAATATGACTTCTCTTGTTTCGCCCTGAGCCAATGACGGTTGATTTTGATACCAAATATACATCAAAGCAAAATTATCTTCAATTACAACAGCCATTGCATCTGTATAGAGAATATTAATATCTTCGGCTCTGAAAGGCAAAAGTATAGCAGGGTGGCGTGCACCCCATTTGCCGGTATATCCGGGATTACCTTCCCTGTTCATAGTAATTTTATATATTACCGTATCCTTTTCAATTCCTTCGTTTATAGTAAGTTCATTAGTGAAAAGAGGCTGCATAAAAACTCCTTCATTACACATTTTTATATCCATGCCCGGGTCTCCGTAAAGAGCAGAACCGTTGAAGTCGGGAGGGCTTGATACTCCCGGTGTCCCGTTTACCAAATCAAATTTAAAACAGATATTTCCCAGTAAATATGCTTCTGCCCAGGTATTGTTTCTTGCTACTACATAAAAATATGCTTTTGTTGAACCATGTTGGTATGAACTCCCTCCTTCGCCAATTAAATAACCTGTATATTGGTATGCCCCGCCGGTATGTATCCATGACGGAGCCATACAACCACCATTATTAATCTGACCGATATTACAGTTGCCAAGTCCGAAATATATTTTCGGATTATCGGAATTTATATTAATATTTGAACCGCTATGAGGATCACCGTAAACTTGCCCGTTGCTTGAACGGAAGAAACCTTCATTACCAGATGTCGGATAATGTAATTGCCATACATTATCATTACCATGCCCGCTTGTAACGAAAAAATCAACAGGATCATAATCAAAAATATCAATTCCTTCATTTATCATTGTAACAAGCCATTCGGTTCTATCGGTAGGCCCGTCGTTATGTTCAACAGTCTGAAGAGAATCGGGATACTTTACGTAATATTTACAGTAAGTGGCTTCATTGGTTGCAATTCCTTGTGTAAAATAATTTACATTAGAGGAAGATGTTCCGCTAAGAGAAGTTTTTACCTCAAAGCCGGTTGGCCCGGAAACAAGGTTCAAAGCATCCTGTGCATTATAACCTGTAATGATACCCCAAACGACATCGCAATATGCATCATCATCCAATGCTCTTGTAAAGGGCCAGACGTAGGTCTGAATAAAACTTGGGTTTGCGGTCGGAACGTCGCAAATAAATCCGACATGAGATGGTCTAAATTCTGCAACATCGTCCTGAACTTCGTTTAAAGAACTGTTCCAGATAAAAAGCTGGCCTCCGTACCGTGCAAGGAGAGCATCGGCAACTGCCTGCCAATCGGGATCATTATAGGTTGACTGCTTGATTACAACTGCATAAGTAAGCGGTGGTGGCTCTATATAAGTGATCATAAAATTATTATCTGAAACATCATCAGTACAATTATTACTTGCATCGAATACTTTCACTTTTACAAGGCATTCATCTGATGGAGTGTTTGGCACCTGCCACGAATAAGTTTGCGGGTTTCCGGTATGTGTTGCTATCAAAGTCCATTCAACTCCGTTATTTATAGAATAAAAAACGCTATCTCCTACAACACCGACGTTATCATCGGCAACCCATGTGATTGTATGCCATTCGAAAGTACCCCAGTCTTCCCCGCCGTTCGGTTCGATAACTTCAACTGTGGGAGCTGAAACATCGGCAGCAATTGTAAATACGGCATCCGATTCGTCAACGGCAGAATTTTGCCCTCCATCATAAACCACAACTTTTACGAGACATTGTGTTGAAGGATTATTAGGGATGTTCCATTCGCAGCTTTGAGGATTTCCGCTATGATTTGCGAGAAATATCCAGTTAGTACCGTTATCAATAGAATAGAACACACTATCGGACTGAATTCCCATATCATCTTCGGCAGTCCATTCGATAAACTTTGTATCTCCCACAATCCAGACTTCACCGCCATTAGGCACATCCACGGTTACGCTTGGTGGAATTGTATCGGGAATTAATGGAGACACACTGATATTATCAAAATAGATATCGCATTGATGGTCGCTATAACCGTTTAAGTTATGTCCTGCAAAATAAAAAGTAGCTTGCCTGCCAGCCCATGCTTCAATATTTACCTGATGAAATGTCCATGGATATGATTGTCCGCTTCCACCACCGCCGCCTGTACGGTAAAGTCGGTGATAAGTGCCAACAGAATCGGCATCCATTATCCATACAAATCCACCATCGTGCCAGCTTGAACCGGATGCTGCCATATAAAAATTCAGAGAATCTGCCACACCCGGAATAAATACCGATTGTCCTACCATTTCCCATTTATCATTTGGTGTGCCGGAACCGGAAGCATTACCGTAATTAATATGAATATGAGCGCTCCAGCTTCCCTGATATTGAATAACTTCAGCGTTGTGCGGGCCTGTAACAGTCCAACCGGTAAAATCACCCGTCTCAAAATCGTTGTTAATAAATATTTGATTGGGATTTGCAAGAATTGTAAATACTCCATCGGATTCATCAAAAGCAGTATTATTCCCGCCGTCGTAAACAAGAACTTTTACAAGACATTCTGTGGATGGCATATTCGGAACATTCCATTCGCAGGTTTGAGGGTTTCCGGTGTGTGATGCAATTATAGACCAGTTAGTTCCATTATCAATAGAATAATAAACAATATCTGCTGTTATACCTAAATTATCTTCTGCAGTCCATTGAATATCATAAATTTCTCCCCCTGTCCATTCTTCTCCTCCATTAGGAATGTCAACTGTTACAGTAGGTGAAATAGTATCAAGAACTGTTGGAAATATATTGATATTATCAAAATAGATATTGCATTGATGGTCGCTATAACCGTTTGAATTGTGACCTGCAAAATAAAATGTAACTTCACGGCCTGCCCATGCTTCAATGTTTACCTGGTGAAATGTCCATGGATATGATTGTCCGCTTCCGCCACCACCGCCTGTATAGTAAAGACGGTGATAAGTACCGACAGAATCAGCATCCATTATCCATACAAATCCGCCATTATGCCAATTTGAGCCGGAAACGCCCATATAAAAATTCAATGTATCTGCTACATCCGGTAAAACTATAGATTGACCTACCATTTCCCATTGTGCATTTGGTGTACCGGAGTTGGAAGCATTACCATAGTTAATTTGAATATGACCGCACCAGCTTCCCTGATATTGAACAACATTAGATGAATGAGGACCTGTAGTAGTCCAAGCTGTAAAATCGCCGGTTTCAAAATCACCGTTGATTATTTGCTGTGCGTCCACAGAGACAGCAAATAACAGAAAAGCTAATATAACTCCGCCGGTAAGAGTTTTTACCTTTCCTGAAATTCCAATTTTTTTGTAAAGATTTCCCATAATTTTTCTCCTTTTTTATTTAATTAATATAAAATAATTTGTTATAAGTATTCATTTTGATTATATGTGTAAAAAAACGCTTGTCAAAGTTCGTAATTTTTTTTTACTAAAATACATTATAAATTACAAATTTTTTTAGAAAGGTGTAATTTTTTCAACAATCATTGAATAAAATCGTCTGACTGCTTTTAAACTGAACTATTTCTGTGGGTTTTAGGACGCCGTTTTATTTCGAACCACAGAGCAGAAATAAACAGGAGTAGTACTATCAGGGAACTGATAAACGAGATATTGCCTCCGACATAATAAACTTTAGGCTCGAATTTCCAGATTATTTCATGATTGCCGGCAGGTACGAGCATCGCCCTTAAAACATAATCGGCTCTGAAATAAGGCGCTTCTTCGCCGTCGATAAAAACATTCCAGCCTTTGTCGTAATATATTTCCGAAAATACCACAAGTTCATCATTTGCCGAATTAAACAAGTAATGAAGCTCTTTCGGACTGTATTTCGTTAAAATGATACTGCCCATTGAGTCGGTTCCGGGAGTGTAGTTTTGGAGTTGTTCTTCAAATCTTTTGTCGATTATTGCAGTTTTTGAAGGCTCAAAATTATTAAGTGCATTAATTTCCCGGTCGGCATTATCAACGAGTTTAAAATTTTCAACAAGCCAGGCATTACCAAGCGCGCCGGGATTAAATTGCGCAACAGGGCGGTTACTCTGGCGGTCGGGCATAATAACATATTTTGTATTAAGCATGTTCAGAACATCCATATTGTTTTTTGAAATATGATAATCAATCAACTCCTGATATCTTCTTAATTTTGCGCCATGGTATCCGCCTATCGATTTATGATAAAATGATGTGCTTGCATCGTTGAAAGTATTGACAGACAAATTCAGCACTCTAAAATCCGGATCATCATCTTTTAGTATTTCTTTGTCGGCAGCAGAGGGTTTGAACGGGTTATCAACTTTACGGGCAGTTTCAAAATTGGAATTATTAAGGTATCTTTTGTCCACCGTCCACATATCGGCAATTACCAGTAAAATCAATGCTGTAAATGCAAATTCCTTTTTGATCTTTTTAAACAAGGCAGCCCAGATTGCCACAGTGGCAAGCAGTATAAAAATGAACGACCTGAACGCATCGGCCCTGAGTGTGGCTTTGCGGTCGTTGCGGATAGCATCAATCAGCCAGTCGGGGTAGCCTGATGCAGCTAATTGAGCATCAGAATCTGCTACAAAGTTGAACAGTAATCCGGAGAACAGTGCAAAGAAAAGCGTGATGCCGCCGGTAATGTAAAAAGCCAGCTTGACATGTTTAAAAGCTTGTTGTTTGTTGAACCGGTCGCCGAAAATATCGCGTAGCGCCAGAATGCCAAGCAGAGGAATTGTAAATTCTGCAATAACCAGGGTCATCGAAACAGCTCTGAACTTATTGTACGCCGGAACATAGTGCAGGAAAAATTTGGTTAGCGGCATAAAATTATGACCCCATGCCAGCATAAGCGAAAGGACAGTGGCAGCAATCAACCACCATTTTAATTTTCCTTTTACCACAATTATCCCTAAAACAAACAGAAAAACCATAATAGCCCCCACATACACCGGGCCTGATGTAAAAGGCTGATCGCCCCAATAAACCGGCATCGACCGGATGTATTGTTTGGCTTGCTGCGCCGGAACATTATTTTTTCTAAGGGCTTTATAAGATTCTGAATTTTCTGATAATTCAACATGCGACGCTCCACCCATAAAATCGGGTATCAGGAAAGTTAACGATTCGGGTATCCCGTAGCTCCATGCTGTGGCATAATCAATGTCAAGCCCGCTGGTACGGTTTTCTTTTTCAGTAGTTAATTCGGATTTTCCCCTGATTGTGTATTTGCCGTATTCGTAAGTTGCCCATAAATTTGAAATGTTCACGCCTACAGCAAGTATTGCCGCAACAATTAATACAAGAGTTGATTTAATAAAAGCAGGTATTTCATTTTTTTGTAAACTTTCTATCAGTTGAGCAATGCCAAAAATTACAATAATTATCAGTAGATAATATGTTATTTGAAGGTGGTTTGTGTAAAGCTCAAGGCTGAGAAACAAAGCAGTGAGCGCACCTCCCCAGAGATATCTTTTGCGGTATGTCAGGATAATCCCTCCGAGTACAGGCGCCATAAATGCAATTGCATGAGCTTTTGAATTATGGCCCGCTTCGAGAATTATAAAGAAATATGATGAGAATGCAAAGGCTATCGACCCAAGAACGGCAAGCCACGGGTTTACCCGAAGTATCAACAGAAGAATGAAAAATCCGAGGAAATAAAGAAATACTTTATCGATTGGATGTGGGAGGCCAAGTTTCAGAATTTTATCAACGTACTTAACCAAGACACCTTTGTAGATTACAGATATCTGATAAGCCGGCATTCCGCCAAACATCGAATTTGTCCACAACGCTTCCTCACCGGTTTTATCTCTGTAATCATAAACTTCTTTCGACATTCCTTTCCAGTTTACAATATCGCTCTGCCGGATTTTTTTGCCTTCAAGCACCGGGGAAAAATAAACAAGGGCAATAACAATAAACAGAGCTATTGCTACTAAATAGGGTAAGATTTTTTTAAACGTAAGGTTTTTCATAGTTTTTTGTTTTATTTATTCCTTATTTTCAATTTCTTCAAAATCAACATAATCGCCGGAGTCGGGTGATATTTTGGTTTTTGAGACGCCTGGCGGGATATAATCCACCTTTACTTCTCCTTCTTTCTGTTGCGGCTGTTCGTTATATCCGTTTTGCTCTCTGAATTTTTCAGTTGTTTTTTTTATATATCGTGATATTAAATATGGGAGTATTTTTTTAAAGAACCAAGGAAAAAAGTAGAAAAAAATAAATATAAATATAAGTATAAAAAGCAGCAGTTTCATATTATATATTAAATATTGTAAATCATCAATCATCAATCTTCAATCATCAATCTTCAATCTTCAATCTTCAATCTTCATTAGTTAATTGTTTGCGAAAATAGTTTTTTAGTGATAAATAAGCATGATGAAATTGCACAAAATAAAAAAAGAAGATAAAACAAATTATCTTCTTTTAAAGAATATTTTATAAGGAAAGGCAGAGAATAAATTATCTCTTATCCAGTTTTTCATCCGAAACGGTAAGTTTTATTCTTCCTTTTGCTCTGCGGCGAGCCAGTATCTTTCTACCATTTGCAGAGGCCATTCTTAACCTGAAACCGTGCTTGTTAATTCTTTTTCTTCTCGAAGGTTGAAATGTTCTTTTGCTCATTATTCTGTCGTTTTTTTTGAATGCGCAAAAATAGATTCTTTTTATTAAACAGCAAAATATTTTATAAAATTATTTTAATCATCTTTTTTATCTCTGAAAAATTCTATTTCCGTTCCATCCCAATTTGTAAAATCCTTTCCTAATCCAAAATACCGTTTATTTTTCAGAGATTTTTTTTCTTCTTTGGATGGAGAAAATAATTCCAAACCGTTTTTCATACGAATACCTTCACTCTCGTCTCCTGTTTCAAAATCCATTTTAATATAAGAATCGTTTCCGTCAATATCGGCAAAAAAGCAAATCTGGTCTGATTGAAGGTAATGAATAGAAACGCTGTTGGGCGAATTATGAACAATATTCATATCACCATAATTATGACTTTTAGAGATGTTCTGCTCCTTTCTTCCGAGATTGGCGCTTTCGCCGGTTGCAGTTATGTATTTATCGTCGCCTTCGGTGTCGATGAAAAAAACCTGTGAATTATTAATGGCATAGCCCAAACCGTCATTTTTCAGTTTATACAAGTCATCGCCGCCACGATTAAGAAAAAGGGCAATTGTGTAATCATGCCCAAAACCCAAACCGTTCGATTGTTCTTCCCAACAAATATGTTCGTCATTTCCGGCTTCATCAATCAACACTCCGATACAAAAATGCGCTCCGGCAGATTGCGTCCAGCTTGCACTCAAATATTTATCATTTCCGTTTCCATCGAAAGCAAATCCTATTCCGTACCAGTATCCGCAGCCAAGCGACCAGTTTGCCGATTCATAAACATCATCACCGTCAATGTCAATAATTGTTCCCATGCCGCCTGCCCATGAATGTCCGTCGGTAATATCACCGCGCCGCCCAACGCCGCAACCCTGAGCATACGAATAATTTAACTTGCCGTCTTTTGAATGATAATCGGGACGAAATACATTTTCCGAAAAAGGTTCTGCCCAATAATGGTCATTGCCTGTCCGGTTAATTAGTGTACCGATTCCTCCCACGCCGCCATATCCCTGACCGTCGCCCCAGATTGTATATTTATCATCTCCATTATTATCTATTGCGAGTCCGATACCGAAATAAGCGCCACCCTGCCCCGAAGTCCACATATCATAAGTGTCATCTCCTTCCATATCGGCAATTATACCAATTCCCAACATAGCAGCTCCCTGCGATAGTCGTTTTGATTTATATTCGTCTTTTCCAGAAATATCAAGCAGCATAGCCGCACCGAAAATTGCAGCGCCCTGCGAGGGTAGAAATTCATCTTCATTAATATATTTATCATCACCTTGCAAATCAACTGTAAGCGAAACCGGAATATCCAAAGATGGCGTTGAACCAACTGCCCCGAAGTATGTGTCATTCCCACCAATATCAACAACTAACAAAGCATCGGAGTATTGATGTTTATCATCTTCAGTTCCTGAAATAACTATTCTGCCGATAGGTGTAATTACATTCAGGTTCTGGTTTTTCCAGTCGATTTCTTTATTTGATTTTTTCAGATAAAGTAATGAATCTGATAATCTTTCGGAAGTTTGTAATAGCTTCATTCCTGCATAATAAATTGAATTCATGTCAATATTTTGTGCGGCATCTTCCAATTGAGGATAATATTCCAGTCCGTCAAATTGCGTTTCGCCGAGATGACGTATTCTCCAGCAGTCTTTTGCATCTTCCCAGTCAACATTACGCATTGCAATCTCACGAAAGTGATAAGCATCAAGCAGATTTAACACTGTGCGTGCAACATATTTCTGAACATCAGGATGAATTGGTTCAATGGCTTTGCGCAGGTCTTTTTCAATCAACGGGAAGTCGGATGCCGCGCCCATTGCATTGTAGCGGTAAACAGTGTGGGTTCTAATGTAAATTTCTTTTATTGCAAAAAGCAGAGGTTCATCTTTATTAAGTTCTGCCCACAACGATGCTGTGTATGGTCGAAACTGAGCGGTAGCATTGCGAATGCCGCAATAATACCCGACTTTTAATAATCCGTCACCATGAGATTTTAAGTAATCTTCACTTAAAAAAATATCGACGGAATTTGCCATTACCTTTACAAAATCATAGATATTTTGCGGTTCGGCAAAAAGGTCGTTAAAAGCTAAAACTTTGTAAGGGATATCATTCGGGTCGGGATATCTTGTCCAATAGCCTTTGGGTTCAAATCCAAGGTTATCCTCTGTTATCCCCACAATATCCATCATTTCCACAAATGCATCGTTTTGTGTTTTTACGTCCAGAACTCGGGATTTCTTATAAAAATGTAACTAATTCCAAAAATCATTCGCA
>CBDUSJ010000061.1:0-9920 GCA_965369845.1 uncultured bacterium
ATAGTGTTTGGGCAAAGTTGGACAACTACCGGATTAATCTTAAACAATCAAAATTTACAGCCGATTCGGCAATTTTACATTGTAAAAAATATTTCGATCAGCCCTTGCTTGGTACCCTTGAAAATAAAATATCCACACATTCCGTTTCACCCGAAAACGTCTCCTATCCCCGTTTCGAATCGTACCTGAAAAATTTATATATCCACGAAATATTTAAAGATATCGATTACGAAGGCGGTTTTTCGATGAAGGGCGCAAAGATCATCGGACAAGGCGGAGAAAAAAATGACGCAATTTTTACTTTTAAATACAAGTACGAAATTAAAAGCGGATATTATGATCTATTGACGGCAAGGTCAGGTTCATTCGTCATTAATAATGGAAAAATAAATGCTTCAAGGGTGGCAGTAGCTATTCACCATCATGATGATTCAATTTTTCACCCGGGCCTTGCATTAAAATATATTGATGAAAACAGGGAACTATCGCTTCTCAGGATTGACAAAGGTATTGGTCAGAGCCCGTATCTCGACACGTATCATAAACTTGATTTCGATTGTGAAGCATTGTACTGGAAAATGGATGAACTTAAGATCGCCTTTAGGTCAACTAAAGGATTTAATAATACAAGCATTGCTTTTTTTGTGTCAAATAATTTTTATTCTGAAAAAGAATTCGACAGGATCCAGGGGTACGATGTCAAACATCCTCTGTTAATTATAAAGGAATACGCAAAAAAAAACAATACCGAAGATTTCTATATTTATGAACTTGCTCAATTTATGAGAATGCCTGAAACCCAGGTGGAGGCGCAGGTTATCCGTCTTGCCCAGGGTGGCTTTTTATATTATGATATTGATGACAAAAGGGTTTTTATTAAAGATAAACTTTATAATTATATCGACTCGAAAAATGCGAAAACCGATTATGATGTGATCCGTTTTGTTTCCGAAGTAAATAATCAGGATAACGCTACACTAAGCCTGGTTAACTTCGATTTGACCATTCGTGGAGTGCCTGATGTATCCATCAGCGATTTGCAAAACGTATATATTTATCCCGCAGGAGAAGAAGTTATATTTCGTAAGAACCGTGATTTCCTCTTTTCCGGAAAAATCCAGGCAGGCCTTTTTGATTTTTATGCAAGCGAATGTTCTTTTGAATATGACACTTTCCGCTTGAATCTTCCCACAATCGATTCAATGACCTTTATGGTAAAATCATTTGAAAAAGATCAAAATGGCCAGCATTATCTTAAAGATGTTGAAACTGTAATTTCAAATTTGACCGGAGATATTTTAATCGACTATCCGAACAATAAAAACGGGCTTGATTCATACCCCGACTATCCGATTTTCCACAGCAAACAAGATGCTTATGTTTATTACGACATTGATTCAATTTATAAAGATGCTTACAACAGGGAGAAGTTTTATTACTACCTGAAACCTTTTACCATAAAGAGTCTTGAAAATTTCTCCACCGAGGGACTTCAGTTTCAGGGACACCTGAACTCGGGAGGAATAATGCCGGATATTGAAGAACCTTTAACAGTTCAGTCGGATTATTCGTTAGGCTTTGCAACAAAAACCAGCCAGGAAGGATTCCCCGTTTACGGTGGCAAAGGAAAATTTACATCCCATATTTTTTTAAGCAATACAGGCTTCAGGGGAAACGGAACTCTTGAATATTTATCCTCAACTAGCAAATCCAACAATATTTTCTTTTTCCTTGATTCGGTAAATTCAGTAGTTCAGAATTTTAACTTTCCGGAAAGCACAATAGATAATGTTGAATATCCTGAAGTTAAAGGTGTTAATCTTAATCAACACTGGATGCCATATCTCGATTCGATGATTGTTTCAACAACCGATTCTGCAATAATTATGTATAATAATCTGGCGACTATTGATGGCTTGCTTTCAATCACTCCCGCAGGATTGACCGGCTCGGGAAGCATGGGGTTTTTCGGCTCGGAAATCGACGCAACCAGTTTTGTTTATAAGCACGGCGAGTTTTTTTCCGACACAACAGACTTTCGTCTGAATGCTGTTGGTCAGGAAGGACTTGCATTATCCACAAATATTTATCATGCTCACATAGACATAGATAATAAAATCGGAAGATTTAAAACCAACAGACAAGGCTCAAAAATTGAATTTCCCGTCAACAAGTATCTTTGCTTTATAGATGAATTCGACTGGTATATTGAAGAAAATGAAATTGAATTACGTAATAATTTAGCAGAAAATATTCCTGATTATGATACATTATCTTTCAAAGAACTCATACCGCTCAATTCAATAAACTCTAATTTCATCTCTACTCACCCAAGTCAGGATTCATTAAGGTTTTTCTCATCACAAGCAGTTTACCAAATTGAAACCAACACATTAACTGCAGAAGACGTAAGAATTATTAAAGTTGCCGATGCAGCCATATTTCCCGATGACGGCATAATTACCATTAAAAAAAATGCGGAAATTGATCCATTAACAGGCGCAACCATTATTGCCGACACTGCGGCAATGTTACATACAATTACAAATGCAACTGTAAATATTGAATCGAGAAATAAATATTCGGGAAATGGAAATTATACTTACAGCTCTAATAAAAAAGAACCTCAAATAATTTATCTTGATAAAATCTATGTCGATTCGTTAAATCATACGGCAGCAATTGGAATAATAACTGTGGAGCAAGATTTCAAACTTAATCCACGGTTCGGATTCCATGGCGATGTTAATCTGCAGGCATTAGAAAAAAATCTGTTTTTCGACGGAGCATATTCTCTTATCCAAGATTGTAATCCCGATTGGAGATACTGGGTAAAATTTTCAGCAGAAGTAAACCCTGAAAGTATTTATCTTCCCGTTGACAAGCAACCTTATGAATTTGGGTATAAAAAACTTTATGCTGCTTTTTTCCACTCAAATCATTTTAACAGGATCTATCCTGCATTCCTTTCACGAAAAGCATATTACAGCGATACCATGATGTTTTCCGTTGATGGTTTAATAACTGCCCGAAAAAATAACAGTGAATACCTGATTACATCCCCTGATGAAATAAATATACCGGATAACAAAAACCCTCAAGGGAAATATTTAAAGATGAACCTGGCTGACTGCAAGGTTACAGCAAATGGGGAAATTAGGTTTGGAGCCGAATTAGGCCAGGTGAAAATGAATTCTTATGGCAGGATTGAATATTTCATTATTCCGGATTCCGTACTGTTTGATATTGTTCTTACCTTTGATTTTTTCTTTAGCGACGAAGCGCTCAACTATTTTAGTGAAGACCTTGAAGCATCAAATAATAAAGGCGTCGATCTTTCATTATCAAAGTATGCCACCGCCTTAAAGGAAATACTTGGCAACGAAGCTGCCGAAAAAGCTATAACCGATTTGAACCTTTATGGCACAATAAGAAAAATACCGGAGGAATTGATGTCAAGCATAATTTTTTCCGATGTAAAATTAACTTACAATTCGGACATAAGGTCTTATGTTTCTGAAGGTCCTATTGGGGTGGGAAGTATAAACGGGGAAAGTGTAAACAAATATTTTGACGGTTATATAGAAATTGTAAGAAAACGAAGCGGAGATGTTTTAAACGTTTATCTCGAAATCGACCGGCGTCATTGGTATTATTTCAGCTATAGCAATAATTTGATGCAGTCAATTTCTTCTCAAACCGATTTTAATAAAATCATAAGGGATATAAAATCCGAAAAACGACAGATGGAAACTGAAAAAGGAAAACCTGCTTACAGATATATTATTTCGACAACTCAAAAGAAAAACGCTTTTTTAAAAGCAATAAAATCAAGAAACAAATAATCGTCTAATATGGAATATTTACTACTAATATCAGGAATTATAATAGCATATCTTATTGGCTCTATACCTTCATCCGTTTGGGTTAGCAAGTGGTTTTACGGCATTGACATTAGAACCGAAGGGAGCGGTAATGCGGGAGCTACAAATACATTCAGGGTTTTAGGGACTAAGGCTGCCATCCCGGTTATGATATTCGATGTTTTTAAAGGCTGGTTTGCGGTATATATTGCCCATTATTTTATCCCTGAATGGTTCACACATTATCAAATAATCAATTATGAAATATCGCTTGCCGCAGCAGCAGTTCTGGGGCATGTTTTCCCTGTATTTGCAGGTTTTAGAGGAGGTAAGGGAATTGCCACCCTGCTTGGAGTTGGAATCGCTTTGTTTCCGCTCGAAGTTTTAATAACTGCCGGAATATTTATTGTAGTTTTATTATTTTTCAGATATGTCTCGCTTGCTTCAATTATTGCTTCGGTCTGTTTTCCCTTTATTGTTATTTTTCTTTTTAATAATCAATCGGTATCGCAAATTTTACTTTCAATATTTGTTGGAATATTTGTTCCTCTTACTCACAGACGAAACATCAAAAGACTGTTAAAAAAAACAGAATCAAAAATCAGTTTCAAAAAAAAGAGTTAATTAAATTTTTTGAATTACATTTGCAGGATAAATCAGGATAAAAACCTTGATTTAATATTTATGAATATTAATTGATAAAAAACTAAAAAAATAAAAAGATGAAATTTATTGTATCAAGTGCCTTATTAGTAAAGAATCTGCAGGCAATAAGCGGTGTTATAAGTCCCAACAATACACTGCCGATTCTTGATGATTTTCTCTTTGATATAGGAGAAGAAACATTAACAGTTACAGCTTCTGACATTGAAATGACTATGTCGATCAAGCTTCCTCTTACGATGAGTGAAGATCCCGGTATAGTTGCAATTCCTGCAAAAATTCTATTAGAAACCCTGAAAACGTTACCCGATATTCCGGTAACTTTCAATATCAACAAAGAAAACTTTGCTGTGGAAATGATTGCCGGCGAGGGAAAATACAAGCTTAGTGGTCATTTGGGCGATGAATACCCCCCCCCCCCTGAGATTGAAGACGGTGATTCTCTTACCATTAATTCATCAGCCCTTTCGGAGGCCATCACAAAAACTGTTTTTGCCACCGGTACTGATATATTACGAAAAGTAATGACAGGCGTTTATTTTGAATTGTATAACGACAAAATTTCATTTGTCGCTACCGATGCTCACAAACTCGTCCGATACACCCGTACCGATGTTCAGTCAGAAACAGAAACATCCTTCATTGTACCAACAAAACCTTTACATCAGCTTAATAAAACTTTAGCCCATGATGAAGAGTTGCCTGTAAAAATTGAGTACGACAAAAAAAGCGCTTTCTTTGCTTTCAGCAATGTGAACCTTACGTGTAAACTAATTCCCGGTAAATACCCAAATTATAATGCAGTAATTCCTGTCGATAATCCTTACAAACTTCATATCGAAAGACAGCCATTGCTAAATTCAATCAGGCGTGTATCAATTTACGGCAATCAATCGACCCACCAGATAAAGTTTAAAATTTCAGGAAAAGAGCTGATACTGTCAGCCGAAGATATTGACTATTCCAATGAGGCAAGGGAAAGACTAAATTGTAATTTCGAGGGTGAGGATATGGAAATCGGCTTCAATTCTAAATTTATGCAGGAAATGCTTAACAACATTGATTCTGAAGAAATCCTCATTGAGATGTCGGCGCCAAACCGTGCAGGAATATTAACACCAATTGACGACGGTAATGAAAATGAAGATATCTTAATGCTGGTAATGCCTGTTATGCTGAATAATTAAAATATATGTCGATTATTGTAAAAGAAATAACTAAAAAATTTGGCAGTCAAAAAGCGCTTGATAATGTAAGTTTCACAATCAAACCCGGACAAATAGTCGGTTTACTTGGACCTAACGGCGCAGGAAAATCGACAATGATGAAAATTCTCACCTGTTTTCTTCCACCAACTTCGGGTGAAGTTTATGTTTACAATTTTGATGTACTTGAAGATCCAATCGAGGTAAAAAAAATCATCGGTTACCTTCCGGAACACAATCCATTATATCCTGAAATGTACGTAAAAGAATTCCTTGAATTTATATGCGGCATTCACAAGATAAAAAATACCGGACAACGAATAGTAGAGATGATTGACATTACCGGATTAGGAGCGGAACAAAACAAAAAAATCGGCGCTCTTTCAAAAGGTTACAAACAAAGGGTCGGCCTGGCGCAGGCGCTGATCCACAATCCTCAGGTTTTAATTCTGGACGAACCGACATCCGGCCTCGACCCCAACCAAATTATCGAAATAAGAAATCTTATTAAAAATATAGGGAGCGAAAAAACAGTTATGCTCTCCACACATATCATGCAAGAGGTGGAAGCAATATGCGACAGGGCGATAATAATAAATGACGGGAAAATTGTTGCAGATGATTCAACAGATAATTACCGTAAATTATCTCAGGAAGAAGAAATTATTCTTGTTGAATTTAACAATAAAATTCCTGATGATTTTTTTTCAGAAATAAAAGGAATTAAAAATATTGTTAGTATCAAAGAAAATTCATGGAAGATAACCTCAGAAAAAGATATAGATATTCGTAAGGAAATTATGAAAAATGCGCTCGACAATAACCTTACTGTTATTTCATTACAAAAGCAGGAATATACTCTTGAAGAAGTATTTCAAAAGCTGACAAAAAATAAAAAGTAAAAAGCAAAATTTTGTAATAATTTTTACTTTTGCAAACTCTTGCGAGCTTTCGTAAGAATTAAGCAAATTTTTAATGGAAAGATTTGATTGATTGCAACCATTCAAAAAAAATGCTAAAACAATATGTTTTACATCCGATTACAATCATCAAAATTTCCCATTCATTTATTAATATTTTAAAAAACTAAATATGGGATATTTATTTACATCAGAATCAGTTTCAGAAGGACATCCTGATAAAGTGGCAGATCAAATTTCCGATGCGCTTTTGGATGAATTTTTACGACACGACAAAGAATCGAAAGTTGCATGTGAAACACTGGTAACCACAGGGCTTGCTTTTCTCAGCGGCGAGGTTAGGACCAAAGGCTGGGTGGAGGCACAGGAAGTTGCCCGAAATGTGATAAATCAAATTGGTTATACAAAACCATCTTATCACTTCGACGGTAATTCCTGTGGAGTAATATCAGCGATACATGAACAATCCGGGGACATCATCCGGGGCGTAATCAGGGAAAAGGAAGAAGACCAGGGAGCAGGCGACCAGGGAATGATGTTCGGGTATGCAACACGTGAAATGGCAAATTACATGCCCATTCCAATCGAACTTGCGCATATCCTGCTGCAGGAACTTGCCGCTATCCGTAAAGAAGGAAAAGAGATGACTTATCTTGGCCCTGATTCCAAATCGCAGGTAACCGTGGAATATGACGACAACAACCATCCTGTCCGTATTGATACAATCGTGGTTTCTACACAGCATGATGATTTTGACGAAGAAAAAGCCATGCTCGCAAAAATTACAGAAGATATTAAAAACATTTTAATTCCACGGGTAATTAAAGAAGTACCTGATAAGTTTCATTATCTTTATAAAAACGGTTACACGCTTCATGTTAATCCCACCGGTAAATTTGTTACAGGAGGCCCTTATGGTGACACAGGCCTTACAGGACGAAAAATAATTGTCGATACTTACGGAGGTAAAGGAGCGCACGGCGGCGGAGCTTTTTCCGGAAAAGACGCCTCAAAGGTTGACCGTTCAGCGGCTTACGCACTTCGTCATATCGCTAAAAACATAGTTGCAGCGGGCATTGCTGATGAAGTCCTGTGTCAGGTTGCTTATGCAATTGGAGTTGCAAAACCTGTCGGTTTCTATATAGACACTTTTGGAACAGCAAAAGTGAAAGACCAAATAGGCAAGATTTTAACCGATGATGATATCGTAAAAAAAGTTCAAAAAATCTTCGACCTGAGGCCATTTGCCATTATAAAAAGATTCGGCCTGAAAAATCCTGTTTTTCTTCCTACCGCTTCTTATGGCCATTTTGGACGCGATTTTTATAAAAAAGATGTTGAAGTTTTTTACGAAGATGAAAACACTTTCAAAAAAGTTGTCAACAGGAAAGAACGGATATTTAAAAATGTTGAGTTTTTCGCCTGGGAAAAAACGGATTATGTTGACAAGATCAAAGAAGAATTCGGACTGTAAATAAAATTAAGGAATAATGGAATAATGGGATAAGGGGAAGATAAAGTATAAAGGCTAAAGGCTAAAATAAAAAGGCTAAACCCTTATTTCCCCTATTTCCCAACTCAATTATAAATTATTTGTAAATTAATCGGGCTGGATCGAAAGACAAAAAACTTTCTCATTCATCAATTTTACCGTAATCAATTTCTTTGATAAGGTTTCTGTTTTCATTCCAGAATTTCCATTTACCTTTTCTTTCTTGAATTTGATACCTAATTCATCTATTCGGTTAAACGCCGGCGATTTAACAAATCGTGGTTCACACTAAATCTATTCTCATGTGAGTGATTTTCAGGTGTATATGTTTATACTATGACTCGCCCCGTATCATAATTTTTTCTTCCATTTTTAAATGTTTTCGGATTTCAAAACAAAACTACTTATTTCATGCGGTTTTCAGAGCTTTAAAGTGGTTTTAGGGAGCAGACTCAGGAGATTTCATAAAAAATTTAAAGAAACAAAATGATAAAATTTACATTGAAAATAAAAAAAACTGAATGAATAACAACGAAACGTCAACAATCAAACAGTATTATCCACTCTCATCCGCATTAATCTTGTTAACACCCCGATTAATTGTAATTATCTTTATAATATTTTTCAACGGTAAGCCATGAAATTAGGTAAGTTATTGTGCTTTCCGCACCTTGGTTACGGTTGATGGAGTATTTTTCAATGCCATCGCCGCAGCCTTTTGTCTCCTCATCATACAGAGGAATGCTCAAGTCGTTGTTGCCAAGAAACCACTGGAACGAAAGTTTCATTTTATCAAGATAATATTTATTTTTCGTTATTTTGTAAAAGGTTTCGCATAACAATATTATAGCCATCGCATCCAAAGGTTGCTGGGCAAATTTCGGGCGTTGTTGGTTTTTCTTTAGCCACTTGCCGTTACCAACAAGTGAAAGATGCCCTTCCGAGAAATAAAGTTTCTCAAGAAACCCGCTTGTATCTTTTGCAATATCAAAATACTTTTTGTTAAAAGTTATTTCATAAGCATGAAGCAATGAAAGCGGTAGCAAGCCATTATCATAAGTAATTATATCTTCATACCATTTCCATTTATCGTCGCTTGCTTCCGAATAATTTTCTACAAGTTTGTCGGCAAGTACTATTAACATATTTAAAAACTTCTCGTTATCGGGAAATCGTTTCAGGAAATGATAGAGTCCAATAATACTGTTTGCGAACCCTCTTGGATTTTCCAATTTGTCAATGTACTTTGTTGCTTTTGCAAATAAATCTAATGCAAAATAAAACAGTGAAATGTTCGGGGAAAATCGCACAAGGTATCCAAGCGCCCAAATTGCCCGCCCGCAAGCATCTTCCGAAACAACAGTTTCATTTGATTTCCTGTCGAAGGTAAGAATATTATTAAAACTTCCATTCTTATTTTGCATATATTGCATAAAAGCAAGATATTTGAAACCTAAATCTAAAATACTTTCATCATTAAATTTTTTATATGCCATTAAGGTTACAATTAACGCCCTGGCCGTATCATCCAGGCAATAACCCTCTTTATGATCCGGCACGCATCCTTTTGAATGTTGGATAATTGCGGTATCATCCGACAGGCGTTTCAAGTGTATAAGACTAAATGCGGGAAAATTATATGAAAGTTTATAATGAAATTTATCCGTGCACTTTCCCCCTGTTTTGATAATATCAGAAAAAGTATCAAGATATTGTTTCCCGATTTTGGGCCATGCTATCGATAAGCCATAATTAAAAGCTGTTTTCTGAAGTGTTT
>CBDUSJ010000062.1:0-9918 GCA_965369845.1 uncultured bacterium
AATCATAATTTTTAATTTAACGGTTCTATTTTATTAAAATCTCCTGTTTCTTCTATGGACTTCCAATTATCCAAAAGTTCTTCTTGATGAATTTCTAACCATTCAAAAATTAACTTTAACGCTCTTTTAGGCATTTTACCTTCTACAACAACGCCATTCTTTATTAAAACAGATGCTTTATAATCATGGTATTCAGCGTAAAAATGTGGCGGATCATGTTCGTTAAAATACATTTTTATCAGTATTCCATAAAATCTACTAATTTCCGGCATTTTTCTCGTTTTTAAATTTATCATGTAAAGATACAAAAAATCAATTAGTTTACCGGTTGTCTTTCGTTTTCCTATATGCAAGTTAATTTCGTTGTAAAATTTGTTTTGTAACCGGACAATCTTATAAAATAAATTCCTTTCGGATAACCGGTCAAATCAATTTTAACGCTTGTTTCACCGGATAAATTCATCCTGAAAATATCCTGTCCTTCAATTGTTGTTACAATAATTTCTTCAACACCCGACAATCCGGAGATAGTAAATATTCCTTCGGACGGGTTCGGGAATATGTTAACGCCATTGCCAATTTCAGCAACAGAGCCGGTAACGGTGGTAACTTCCTTAAAAGCAGATATTCCGTTCCCGACAAATCTGCCATCATTATCTGGAAGCTCATTATCCATCGAGACTTTCAACTCAATTACCTCGTTGGTTTCAGGACGATAGAGTTTAAATAAAATAGTTTCACCGTCTGTAAAACCGTCAGTTTCGCTTGTAAACGGATCATCGCCAAATACCGTCAGCGCCGAACTTTGACCATTAAGTTTTATCATACCTGCACAAATTCCTTCCGGAGTAAATGCGCCGATAAAATCATCTTCATGAAAATTTATATCGGAATTTATTGCAAAAAGATGAGATGCCGGAGTGTTCCGAACATCATTCCAAGGTGTGAGATTTTCCGGTTTTAACATTTCATAAGAAGCGCCCTGATCGCTACAAGCCGGGAACGTAAGGTTAACGCTTTCTGTCAGATTTATTAAGTACGCATTTCCGGGTGTCAGATAATCTAAAGTAAAAATTCCATACGCAGGCCAGTATGCTTTCCATCCGGCAATTTCTTTAACAATTTCTATTTTATCCTGAATGCCTCCAAATATTTCCGAACTTTCAACCGGGCATGTGCTTAACACCGGTAAATAATCCCATCCGGCTACAAGCGCAACAGTCTTTTCGGCAGGGAAACCATTTACAATAAGGTCTGCATTATCCAACATTTTTATCTGTGCACCGAATGTAACCTCCCATCCCGGGAATGTATTGATCTGCTGACCGGGCCAGAAAATATAATTATCGTTTTGAACTATTATTACATCTCCAATGATGTTATCGAAAATATTTTCAATATCGGAATTTACAGGCTCGAGACAGCTTGAAAAACCGCCCCAGCCGGAATTCAGATAAATAGCCTGTGTTGTGTAAGCCTGTAATGAAATCAAGGATGAAATTCCAAATGGGTAAAAAGTTCCGTTGGCATTTGGGAAGGCCGTATCATAAGTTGCTGCTGCCGGATATTCAACCTCTTCCGACCATGAATATAATTTCCAGATAAAAGTTTCTCCTGTGTTAAAACCATCCTTTTCGGGAGTTGTAAAATCATCTCCAAAGGCCATTATACTTTTATTTTGCTGCATATTCCATTCAACAGCGCCACCACACTTTTCAACTCCGTTATCGGTGTAGAAAACGCCAATGTAATCCCCGGCATTTAAGTGAGTTCCAAAGATAACCGGATTTGCTTCCACAGGAATTACTATAATATGCTGAACCGCATTCGGAGTAAATTCCCAGCCCGGAGGCAGTCCACCTGGCGAGCAATACATCACAACTACCTCAAAACCGTCAGACCAATCTCCATTTCCACAATTATTCACGCCTCTGACTTTAAGAGAAGCAAGTCCGTCCCATGTCTCACTCCAAAGCACCGAGCATGAATTATCAGATTGGGTCAGTTCACCGGCTGCTCCCGGAGATAAGATCCATTCGTAAGATTCTGCATATAATATTTCATCAATTGAAAAAACATCAGCGCTTCCCTGGCAACAAAGAGTATTTCCCGTTATTGCGCCGGAGTTGTCGGGTAAAGGTTCTATCGTAACAAGCAGGGGGTCGGAGAATTCTCCTTCTCCACAAATATTAATACCTCTTACTTTAATTTCGGCAAGACCAGAGAAATCATCAGCCCAGTTCATAATAACCGACAGTCCCGTTCCTGAAATTACACCTGCTGATGTTGGCTCAACAACCCATTCATAAAATTCTGCATGGGCAGCGCCAAGACTTTGGTATGTTTTATTTGAAGGATTTTCGCAAAACAGTGTTTCCCCGGTAGGTGTGGCAGCCATACCCGGCGCTAAAACCACATTAATATAATCGCTTTTTGTAAGAGTATTACTCGATGATGTTCCGTAAACCGTAAGTGTAACGTCATAAGTTCCGGCAATATCGTAAGTTACAAGCGGGTTTTGTTCGTTTGAAACAGAAGGCTCACCACCTTCAAATTCCCATTCCCATGCAGTAACTCCTCCGGTTGAAATGTCGGTAAACTGAGCTGATCCTCCTTCACACACATCAATTTGATCAGCTATAAAATCAGCAAGAACTCCTGATTGAAATATTCCAAAGAAAAGTAAAAACTCTTCCATAAGATCATCCTGTGATGAAGGTCCGCCAAGACCTCCGAATTCAAATGAAGTTCCTATAGTTTTGTAATCACCGGCATCGTAAGCAACTCCACAGCCATAAGAAGGATTCTGGTTTTGGAATATTTTAAATGCCGGGGAAATTGGCTCGATATGGTCCATCCAGTTGTTTTCGCCACCATAATTAAATGTCATTCCCTCGGTAAACGTACCTGCCTGGCCCAATACCGTGCCCATATTTGAGGAGCCGTCAGATGTCGGATCAATATTAAACATAGCGTGAACCGCAGTAGCCGGATCCCAATACCATGTGTCGCCACCTTCAATATAAAGAGAACCGCCATAATTTAAGTAATTTGCAAATATTTGTCCTTCACCTGAAGTTAAAACATGATTGTTTGAATAAATGCCAAGACAGACAAAAATTGAAACATAAAGATTCAGATCAGGGGGAAAAGATGTTGAATATTCGGCAGTAGCGCCAAGGTTTTGAATAGCGGTCAACATATCGGGACCGGATGAAGTATTGTCATCAAGATCGAGGATAAGAATGGGTATTTGTCCTATTACAACATCGAATGTGCCATTACCCGAAATACTCAAATCGGCTGTTATATCCATGTTAAAACTCGCAATATGACCTGCCGGGGCGCTGCTGCCGGCGCTTACGACAAATGATTGCTGACCCTGGTTGCCGCCTGTAATATTGCCATAGTTCTTTTCCCCTTCCACAATTGTAATGTAAGGATCGGATGACTGAAGCTGGCCAAGGACGTTAAATGCTTCTGAAGTTCCGTTATTTTCAACAGTAATAATTATGTCAACAGTTTCTCCCGGGTCAATTTTACCATTATTATTTCCTGTCGGATCGTTAATAACAAAATCTCCCATTTCAAGTACAGGGGCATGACCCTGGATGGAAAAATAACTTACCCATGTATCATTTCCATCCGTGGCGTCCACCTGGAAGTTTATAACATGGCCGTCAGGTATATTATTAGCTGCATCAAAAGCAAAAGCATCGGCAACAGTTACGGTTCCATCAGGGCCTATATCTCCAAAAAATTCGCTGTTGTCGGTAATTGTAATATACGGATCTGCTGAAAATATTGTGGCTGTAATGTTTGAAGCATTTTCAACGCCAACATTCTTAAGTGAGAATGATAATAAAACAGACTCGCCATAGTCCAGCAGGCCGTTACCATTATTTTCGGTATAGTCATTAATTTCATACGAGTCGAATACAACATAAGGCCCTGCCGGCGGAATAACCTCAACAGCGCTCTCATATCTGTAATAATTTTGTTTGGTTACAGTTACAAACATAATTGCCGGAGGTGTCTGCGGTTCGATTGCGATTGAAACCGGTGCACCGGTTCCTTCTGCTACACCAATAACCTCATCATTTACAGTTAGCGCAATAAATGAGCCGGCATCTGCAGTAACAGTAAATGACGACTCGCCGCTATAAAGAACAGGGTTATGAACAACCGTTAAATTCTGAGGCATTTCATAATATACGGTGGTGAAAGCATCGCCATGATGATGGAACAGGAAATATGTAACTTCCTTGCTTCCGGTGTTGTATGGCCATGATGACTGCTGGAGAAAATATTTGCCGGCAGCATTACCGAAAGCCGGATAAACTCCTCTTTCTTCAACCGGCATAGGACCATATTGCGGCAGGAAATCAGGCCACATGTTGTCGTACATACCCCAAACATAAGTATCGTTAACAAATGAATAAGAAGTTTCAGAAGCAGCAATTACGCCAAGCGCTCCGGCATTCTGACCGCTATAAGTATGACGATGGAATTTCTCTGCAAAACATTCGACTGAACTGTTAAATTTACCGGTCAGACAATTTATTGAAAAAACAAATGTAAGATCAGAATTATATAATCCGTCAATATCGCTGTTATGGTATGATGGTTCGCCCCATCCGGTTTCGCCGCCATGGTCCCTGTGTTGAAGAATAAAAGCCCCGCTATTGATTCCGTCGTTAACCATAGTTGCGTTTCCACCTGTCCAGCCGCCTAATTCGGACGGACTTGCGGGAATATAACCAAGGCCGTTTGGCCCGAAAACGTTAAGAACGGTACTGGTATTTGTAGCAGTTGACCATGGATCGACGTTGGGGTTACCATCGTAAACATCGTTTATCCTGTTAGTTTCTTTTCCGAGAACATTATTCCAGAATCCTCCAACTGATTCTGAACAAATCTGGAACCAGCGAGTAGTCTGCCATCCCAATGCAGTTATCGGATGATTATAAAATCCCGGATTTGTAGGAAGTGTTCTTTCGTAATTAATAAATTTTGTAACCATTGTTTCAAGATGTGTAGCATTTTGTGCGGTCATCCTTGCAAAAATGATATCCGGCATGCTGTTGCCTGTAACATCAGCATAGATATTATCCGAAACACATTGACCGCCCCAATTCGGGGAAATAATTCTATTGCCGGCATTTGTCCCATAGTCGGCCATCAGCAATACGGCAACCGGTTTAATATCCCAATTATTGTAAGCGTCATCAAAATAGTCTTCAAGAATACTTGCAGTACTGCCGCCAATTTCAGTTAGAGTTTTCACCTGTGTAATAATACCTTGCCTTTGCCTGAATTTTTTAACAGAATCGGCCCATTGTGAAAAGACTGCATCATTCGGTACAACCACTAAATACTCACAACCTGTAGCGTCGGAATTTTTTAATTTCTGCAACCTTGCATTGTAATCAATTTCGGGAAGTGAACCATAATTAAAAAAAATATCATTCATTATTGGGTCCCACCAGCGGCTACGGAAGCTGTCTTCGCCAAAGCGGCCATTACCGCCTTCGAAGGTTATTTCAACTTCAATATCGCGGTAAACGATTAATTCTTTTGTAACCGGATTATACTGAAAAGGAGTAATGCCAAGCATCACTGCATCAACGCCACGTATTTTGGTGGGATGTGAAATTTTAACCGGTTGGTCGGGATAGAAAGCATTTCTTGAATAGAGCCTTTCATTTTTTTCGTAATGTAAAGGACCGCGGTCAGTGTCAAGAGGAATTCTCGGCGCCGGAGCCAATTCAATATTTTCAAACTTTTCCGTTCGGAAGTTTTTAACGGTCAACACCGCCCTGGCGCCCTGCGGTATTGCAATCAATCGTCCCTGTCCAGGCAAGTTCGGAGCGCCTTCATCGTTCGGAAGAAACGTTCCCGGCAACGCCAGTTCCTGCATCTCAACCCCATTAATCATTCTACCGGAAAAAGTAAACTCATCGACAGAAAATGTCAAACTAACGGAAACATCATTTTGATTTTCGAGAGTAAAACCAGCTTTTGCCCAGGCATCATCATACCTAATTGTTTGTGCCCGAACAGTAATGAAAGCCAAACAAATAGCAATCACCAACAAGAAATTCAGAGTAATTTTTTTCATTGAAATGAATTTATTTTTAATTATTATTAATTAACGTAAAAAGTCTTTAATATTTTAAAAACAGATAAAGTAAATTTCCCGACTGCAAATAACTGAAATATCAAGCAAATTTTACTTGAAACAGTCATTATTTTTTCAGTTATTAAACCTTAGCCTTAATTTTACGACATTGTCCTAAAGCATGGGGCAATTTTCATCATGTTCAATATTTTACTTTTATGCCGCTATTAACTCTGTTTTCAAGAATATCAGACACATAAAATTCCAAAATCGCAGTTTTTCCATCATCCGAAATAACTGCATCTTTACCGGAAACTCGTCTGATTTTGTCCGGAAAACTAAAAACCGATTTGAAAATAATCATATCGAAAAAAGATTCATCAGGTAAAGAATCTAATTCGAATAGAAGAAATTTTTTGAGGAGGGAGCTGAAATTTTTACGTCTGAATTTGTGTTTTGATATTTTGTAAAATGCGGGATTATAGATCTTTTTATCAACATTGCCGGTTGCGTAAAGCGCCGAATTAAGCTTAGCGGCATCTTCAAAATCGAAACTAAGTATATAAAAACCTTTTTGTCTGTCGGTTTTAAAAAAAATATTTTTTATGCCCGGTTGTTGTTCAAGAATGATTTTTGTGTTTTTTGCTTCTCTTTCGAGTTCTTCGAAAAGCTCATTTTTATCAAAAATATCAATCAGTTTTTTTGAGTTACCAAAATCTATCGAAACAGAAAATGTTCCCGACAGGTTATCATTAACCGTAATTTTTTCAATAATTTCGATACATCCGGTAAACAGGAAAGAAAATATTGCAGCACAAAGAAGTAAAAATCCTTTTCTACTCAAAAATCAAACAATTAAAATTCAACGATTTTCCAATATTATTTGCCGGCCAAAAGTATAAATTATCAGTTACAGTAAAATTATTTGTGGTAAAATTGGTGATTTTAAGTAGTAAATACCATTATTGGACATTGAATATTTTAGCATTATGATTTATGTTTCCCATTTTCAATACGCCTAATAAATCTACACCTTATAGACTTGCACGGCGCAATATTATTCGGTATTCAATTTTTAACATTAGCGCTTCAAAATATTATTTAGCTTTTAAATAACATGTTCAATTATATTTTGTTACTTGCGGTAACAATTAAACGAATAAATCGTCAAATGATCAATATATTTCAGTAGTAGTTTGTTAACATTTTTTTATCCCGATTGCTTATGGCTAACAGAAACAATATTCTTATAAAGTTTTATTTTGTCTTTTTTTTATTAACAATTTTTTCATTTACTCATCTTGATGCTCAGCCTTCTGCAAGTTCGAAAAAAAATATAACAGGTAAAGTTATTGATAACAATGGAGCCCCGCTTCCTTTTGTAAATATTTATGTTGAAGGAACAACTTTTGGCACTACCTCGAATTTTGAAGGAAACTTTAATATTTCTATTGAAAATAGCAAGTCTCTAATTTTAGTATTTCAATATGTTGGTTATAAAAAAGTAAAGTTCAATATTTCTACCGGCGAAAGCCCATCACCTCTTCAGGTGAAAATGGAACCCGAACAGATATTATTACAAGAGGTCATTATTTCGGCCGACATGGAAGACCCTGCTTATCCGCTCATCCGCAAAGCAATTAAAAAACGGAAATATCATCTTAACCTTGTAAAATCATACTCGGCAAAGATGTACATGAAAAGCAATGTAACCTTGGATGAAATTCCGGAAAAATTTATTTTAATTCCAAAAGATGAAATGCCCGACTCAACCGATCTGGGATTGATATATCTTTCCGAATCGGTTAGCCGGTATTATTTTCAAAAACCCGATAAACAAAAAGAAGAAATGATCGCATCAAAAGTGGCGGGTACAAAAACGGGGTACAGCTTTAATCGTGCCGAAATTCTTTTATTGAGTTTTTATAAAAATCTGATACCTATTGGTTTTTCCGAGAGGTCATTTGTGTCGCCGATTGCAAGTAATGCTTTATTTTATTACAGATATAAACTTATCGATTCATTTGTTGATAATGACGAACTTATTCACAAGATAGAAGTCATCCCAAAACGAAAATCCGATAATATTTTCAGAGGCTATATTTACATTGTTGATAAAGAATGGAGCATTCACAGCCTCAACCTCACAATCACACGCGATTCGCAGATAGAAATGACCGATAGTGTTTTTATCAGGCAGGTGTATGTGCCGGTTAACGATTCTGTTCGTATGCCTTTGTCTTTACATATTATTATGTATTTTAAAGTTTTTGGGTTTAAGGCGACAACAAATTTTATCGGGTTCTTTACCGATTACAAAGTCAATTGTGATTTTCCTGAAAACTTTTTTAGTAATGAGGTATTTACCGTAACCGAAGAAAGTACTAAAAGGGATTCGGTTTATTGGGTCGAAAGCCGACAGACTATTCTCACTGGTGAAGAAATAAATAATTATCATGAAGGCGACAGCATTTTGATTATCCGCGAAACAAAAACATACCGCGATTCGGTTAATAAAGCAGATAATAAATTCAAACCTCTTAGCCTGTTATGGGGCGGATATTCATATTATAATTCGTTTACAAAAACAGGTTATGGAGTTAATTCATTGGTAAATGCTGTGTTACCTTATAATACGGTTGAAGGCTTTTTATTAGATATAAAACCGTATTTCAGAAAATCGTACGAGGATTACAGGTTTTTTTATATTAGTTCTGCACTGAAATATAGTTTTACGAATAATAATTTTTATTACGGGCTTTCAGGATATTACAGGTTCGATAATTTGAAAAGGAGGTACGTATATCTGAGAGGAGGAAAAAACAGTTTTCAGTATAACAGTCAAAAACCGATATCCGATTTGGTTAATATTGTTTATACAATTTTTCTGAAAGATAATTTTGCAAAGTTTTATCAGAAAGAATATCTGCAGACAGGCTTTGGCAGCGAAATAGTAAATGGATTGAATTTTTGGGTTTCAGTTGAATACGCCCGGCGATCGGCTTTGATTAATCATTCCGATTTTACGGTTTTTAATTATCCAGACAAGGAATTTACATCTAACAATCCTAACGATAAAACTAACGATGAACCGGCTTTTGAAACAAATAATGCATTTATTATTAATCTTGGTTTTGAAATTAAATTCGGACAGAAATATGCCAAATACCCAAACAGGAAAGCGGTTTACGGAACAAAATTCCCTGTTATCAGACTAAATTATAAAAAAGGAATTTATGCAATGGGTAGCGATGTTAATTTTGATCAATGGCAGGTTGGTATGTATGATAATTTCAGTATGAATAATTTCGGGGTTTCACAGATTGCCGTTATCACCGGGGGTTTTTTCAATACGGATAAGATGTATTTTATGGATTTTAAACATTTCATGGGCAATCAAACTATCTTTTTACCTCAGGGAAGTTCAACACTGATGATTGGTTCTTCCGGCACAAATTATTCAGAGGGTTCAAAAATTGCTTTTTCCGCATTAGATTATTACTCAAATAGTACAAATAAATATTATGTTGCTCTGAATTACCAACATCATTTTAACGGATGGATAATTAACAAATTCCCTGTTTTGAGAAAGTCGAGGATTCAGGCTTTGGCAGGCGTTAATTTTCTATATACGGAAGATAAAAAAGAATACACTGAATTATTTGTCGGACTGGAACATATCTTCAAGATCATCCGTATTGATTTAGTTACAAAATACCGGAAAGGCGGAAAAATCATTCCGGAATTCAGATTAGGGATAGGGTTTTGAGGTTCAAATTTTCTGACACTATAAATGA
>CBDUSJ010000063.1:0-9794 GCA_965369845.1 uncultured bacterium
AGACATCAGTTTGGCTTTTTCTTAGTAGCGGGGGGCGGATTCGAACCACCGGCCTTTGGGTTATGAGCCCAACGAGCTACCACTGCTCCACCCCGCAATATATTTTTATTTTAAGAACTGTCTGATTTCAAATTTCATGATGGAACACCGGCCTGGCGTATGCCCGAGCTACCACTGCTCCACCCCGCAATATATTTTTATTTTAAGAACTGTCTGATTTCAAATTTCATGATGGAACACCGGCCTGGCATACTCCCGAGCTACCACTGCTCCACCCCGCAATATTTCATCAAACTTATCCCTTTTAAAATGGTTTTGCAAAGATATAAATTTGATTCTTTGTAAACCAAAAAAATATTAATATTTTTAAATTTATGAACCATAAAGCGGGATTTGTAAATATTATCGGAAAACCAAATGTAGGGAAATCAACTCTGATGAATGCCCTTGTAGGAGAAAAGCTGTCGATTATCACATCGAAAGCCCAGACAACAAGACACAGAATTATGGGTATTGTGAACGGGGAAAATTTTCAGATTGTTTATTCCGACACACCGGGAATTATAAAACCCGCATACAAGCTTCAAGAATCCATGATGAATGAGGTTGGCATTGCCTTTACAGATGCCGATATTATTCTTTATGTGGTTGAAGTTGGTGAAAAGGATATCGGGGAGAATATCTCTGAAAAGATTAAAAAAGCTTCAATTCCGGTAATTCTTGCTATCAATAAAATCGACCTTTCAAACCAGTCGATGGTAAATGAAAAAATCGTGTTTCTGGGAGAAAAATTTCCATCTGCACTGATAATTCCTGTTTCGGCAATCACAGGATTTAACCTGGATTATCTTTTTGAAACAATCCTTAAAAAACTTCCCGAACATCCTGCATATTTTCCGAAGGATGAGCTGACAGACAGGAGCATGCGTTTTTTTATATCTGAAATTATTCGTGAAAAAATTTTTAATTTATTCAGAAAAGAAATACCTTATTCCGTTGAAATTATTGTTGACTCCTTTAAAGAAAAAAATAATCTTGTAATAATATCTGCATACATTTTTGTTTCGAGGGAATCGCAAAAAATTATACTTATAGGCAGGAAAGGGCAGGCAATTAAAAAACTCGGAACGGAAGCCAGAAAAGATATTGAGAAATTTCTTGAGAAAAAAGTTTTTCTCGAACTCAGCGTTAAAGTCGATAAAGACTGGAGAAACAATGAACTAGCATTAAAAAGGTTCGGGTATCAGGTTTAATTATTTAATCAATCATACAAAATATTTATGGCAAATATATTAGCAATTGTTGGCAGGCCAAATGTAGGTAAATCTACTTTATTCAACCGCCTGACCGTAAGCAGACAAGCTATTGTAGAGGAGACCAGCGGCGTTACACGCGACAGACATTATGGTAAATCCGACTGGAACGGGATTGAGTTTTCAATTATCGACACCGGCGGATATGTTGTCAGGACAGATGATATTTTTGAAGAAGAAATCAGAAAACAAGTTGACCTAGCCATAGATGAAGCAGATATAATTCTTTTCCTTGTGGATGTAAAAGACGGCATTACATCTTATGATAAAGATGTTGCCGATATGCTAAGACGGTCGAAGAAAAAGATAATTCTTGCAGTAAATAAAGTTGATAACGCAGCCAGGTTGAATGAAACTTCTGAATTTTACGAGCTTGGGCTGGGTGAAGTTTACCCGGTTTCGGCTATAAACGGCAGCGGGACAGGTGAATTGCTGGACGAAATAACTTCCTGTTTTGACAAATCACCGATGGAGGATATAAGCGACTTCCCGAAATTTGCGGTTGTTGGAAGGCCAAATGTTGGTAAATCTTCATTTATCAACGCTCTGACCGGTAACGAAAGAAATATCGTAACACCGATACCCGGCACAACACGCGATTCAATCAACACTCTTTACAGAAGTTTTGGTTTTGAATTTCTGTTGGTTGATACTGCCGGTCTTCGGAAAAAGGGAAAAGTACATGAAAATATTGAATTTTACTCGGTTATGCGTTCTATCAGAGCAATTGAAAACAGCGATGTTTGTCTCCTGCTGGTGGATGCAATGCTTGGTTTTGAAGGACAGGATTTGAACATCCTGCACCTGATAGAAAAAAACCGAAAAGCTGTGGTGTTGATTGTTAATAAATGGGATCTTATCGAGAAAAACTCGAATACTCATCTTGATTTTGAAAAAAAGATACGTGAAAAAATTGCCCCTTTCAGCAATGTAGAAATCGTTTTTACATCGGTAATCAACAAACAACGGATTTATAAAGCGCTGGAAGCGGCGCATCGCTCCTTTCAAAACCGAAAAAGAAGAATTACGACCTCCCGGCTCAACAGCCTGCTCTTACCAATAATTGAGAAAACCCCTCCCCCATCGGTAAAAGGGAAATATATAAGAATTAAATATATCACTCAGTTGCCTTCAAAATTTCCGGCTTTTGTTTTCTACTGCAACCTGCCGCAATACACGAAAGATCCGTACAAACGTTTTCTTGAAAATAAAATAAGGGAAAATTTTGATTTTACCGGAGTCCCGCTTCAATTGTACTTTAGAAAAAAATAATCAATCAAAAATGGATAAAAATGTCAGGATTGATAAATGGCTTTGGGCGGTAAGGATTTTCAAAACCCGCAACAAAGCATCGCAAGCCTGCAGGTCGGGAAAAGTAAAAATCAGTAACAATGTGGTGAAACCCTCGCGTGAGATTAAACCCGGCGATATAATTACTGTTCAGATAAATCATCAGTTTACAAAAACCATTAAAGTTTCAGGCTCGCTTTCGAACCGGGTATCGGCAAAACTCGCTGCTGATTATGTTGCAGACTTAACGCCCCAGGAAGAATACGATAAATTTAAAATATTCAACAAACTTAACTGGGAAAAAAGAGACAGAGGCATTGGCCGGCCTGCCAAAAAACAAAGACGTGATATTCTAAAGTTAAAAGACAAAAATTAAAATATGCTTACACAACGACAATTATTTTTTGAACATGTAGCGCTTCCTTCTGTTTATCCACTTGGAATTGAAATTGAATATGCAGAAGGGATTTACATGTATTCTCCTGATGGCAAAAAATACATCGACATGGTTTCGGGTATCTCGGTAAGCAACCTCGGACACAGACATCCGACAATCATAAAAGCTATTAAAACTCAAATTAACAAATACCTGCATCTGATGGTTTATGGCGAATACATTCAATCGCCGCAGGTAAAACTGGCAAGCTTGTATTCTGAAATATTGCCTTCAAAATTAAATTCCACATATTTTGTTAATTCCGGAAGCGAGGCTGTTGAAGGAGCTTTAAAACTTGCCAAACGATTTACAGGCCGCACTGAACTGATTGGTTTTTACAACGCTTACCACGGGGGAACACATGGCGCTTTCAGCATGTTGGGAAACGAAAAAATGAAATGTTTTTATCGCCCGCTGTTGCCGGATGTAAAATTTTTGCGGTTTAATAATTTTGATGATCTGAACCAAATTTCTGAAAGGACTGCCTGTGTGATTGTTGAGCCAATACAGGCCGAAGCCGGGGTTATTCTTCCTGAAAATAATTTCCTGAAAGCTATCAGAAAACAATGTAACAAAACAGGAACATTATTGATATTTGACGAAGTTCAGGTTGGATTTGGAAGAACAGGCAAACTTTTTTGTTTTGAACACTACGACGTTACTCCCGACATTCTCTGTATTGCAAAATGTATGGGGGGAGGTATGCCTGTGGGAGCTTTTATTTCCGATAAAAATATCTTGCTGTCTTTTACGAAAAATCCCGAGTGCGGACATATCACGACTTTCGGCGGACATCCGGTAAGCTGCGCTGCCGCTCTTGCCAACATTGAAGTATTGCTCAGCGAAAAAGAAATAATCGAATCGGTGGAAGAAAAAGGACTTATGTTTGAAAATGCTTTGAAAAATCATCCGCTAATTAAAAAAATCAGGAGAAAAGGTTTATTAATGAGTCTTGAACTGAAGGATACCATGACAAACCTTGCGGTTATGAAAGAATTTCTGAATAATGGATTAGTTACCGACCCATTCCTTTTTATGCCAAATGCTTTCAGAATTGCACCGCCTTTAATTATCACAAAGTCTGAAATACAAATAACGATTGAGCTTATTATTAAATCACTGGATAATATTATTGGCACGACTTTAATGGAAAACTGAAAACGGAAGACAGAAGACGGGAGTTATTAAAAAAAAACTTTAGACTTCCGACTACGGGCTTCCTTCCCACTTCAACAATTCTATCCAATAAAAAAGTGGTAGTACCTTTAAATAAAAGACAATAAAAAACAATTAACGTATTCAATGCCTGTTTTTCAGCTTATAGACGAACTGATATTTCCTTATCCTGAACTTGCCACCCCGGAAGGGCTTCTTGCGGTGGGAGGAGATTTGAGCATCGAAAGGCTGTTGCTTGCATATTCCAACGGTATTTTTCCGTGGTATGATAAAAACAGCCCTGTTCTCTGGTGGTCGCCGGACCCTCGTATGGTTCTTTATCCTGATAAATTCAAGGTTTCCAAATCTCTGAAACAATCAATAAAAAGCGGAAAGTTCACTATAAAATTCGATTCTGATTTTAAAGATATAATAAAAAACTGTTCTGTTGTCAGCAGGAAAGAGCAATCAGAAACATGGATCACGAGGGAAATGCAGGATGCATATTTCGAGCTTCATAAGGCCGGATTTGCACATTCGGTGGGGATATATTCGGATAAAGAGCTTGTCGGCGGATTATACGGAGTATCTCTTGGCAGAATGTTTTTTGGCGAGTCGATGTTTTACAAGAAAAGCGATGCATCAAAAGTTGCTTTATATTATCTTGTTGAAAGACTTATAAAATGGGAATTTGATTTAATCGATGTTCAGCAGAATACACAACATTTAAAAAGGCTTGGCGCAGAATTGATGCCAAGAAAAAAATTTCTTGAAATACTAAAAATTTCGTTAAAAAGTAAAACAATTTTAGGCAATTGGTCGTAGAAACAATTTTTCGACTTATTTTTGCCAAAAAAAATTTATTATGAGTTTTGAATTAAACGGACGACTTATTGAAAAATACGACACTGTTGTTATTTCCGACAGGTTTAGAAAACGTGATCTCGTTGTGGAGAAAATTCATTCTTACGGGTCGGGTGAATTTATTGACACTATAAAATTTCAGCTTACACAGGACAGATGTGAAATGCTCGACAATTTTGACATCAACGAAGATATAAAAGTTACTTTTAATATTCGCGGACGAAAATGGGAAAAAGACGGACAGGTGAATTATTTTAATAACCTCGAAGCATGGAAACTTGAAAAAGTTACTCCTCCTACTGAATTAGCGCCGCCACCCGGTGAAAGCGAAATTCCTCCGGAATCCGAAAATAATCTCCCCTTTTGAGATAAGAAAATTTCGAATTATAGATATTTAGATATTAGTGAATATAATTCGGTTTTTATAATTGGTTTTGAGATATAATCGTCGCAACCTGCTTCCCGTGCTTTAATTTCATCTCCATACATTGCAAAAGCTGTTTGAGCAATAACAGGCAGATCGGGACGTATTTTTTTTATTTGCTTTGTAGCCTCGTAACCATTTATATATGGCATTTTTATATCCATAAGCACCATGTCAATATCGGGATTGGTTTTACATAATTCTATAACTTGGTTGCCGTCTTTTGCCCAAATAGTTTTAATTTCTAATTTGCGTAACAAAAATTCTAAAAGCGAATAACTTGGAATATCATCCTCGGCAACAAGAATAGTTTTGCGTGGAAATTTAATTTCTTCTTGAGCTATGTGTTCAGTGATAGGCGGTTCCTGAAAGTTTTCAGGTTTGCAATAAGGCAGTGTAAAATAAAATGTCGAACCTTTACCAAATTCCGATTCAACCCAAATTTTTCCTCCTAAAAGTTCTATCAGTTTTTTTGACACGGTCAGGCCGATCCCCGTTCCTTCAAACTTCCGTGTACTTGATTCATCTCCTTGCCTGAAAATGTCAAAAATAATATTCTGTATATTTTCGGGAATGCCTATTCCTGTATCTTTCACATAAAATTTTAAAATCGGTTCGTTATGATATGTTTCTTTAATATAACCATACTCGATATATCCTCTATATGTAAACTTCAGCGCGTTTTTCAGCAGGTTTATCAATATCTGCATAAGTTTGTTCCTATCGGTATAAACAAGTAAATCCTTATCTTTTTCAACATAATTAAAATAAATGTTTATTTCTTGTTTTTTGGATTTTTCCTGCTCATTTTCCATTATTCCGGCAATGTCTTGCATGATTAAGCTTATATTATGTTCTTCTTTTTGTATTTTTACCTCCCCGCTTTCTATCATAGAAATATCCAAAATATCTTCAACAATACTCTGCAAATGCTTACCACTAAAATTAATGGTTTTAATAAAATTACATATTTTATCAATTGGCGTATTTTTATCTATCATTTCAGAAAAACCAATCACTGAATTTAATGGTGTTCGCAATTCATGCGACATAGTATTTAAAAATACTGATTTCAATCTGTCGGATTCTTCGGCTCTTTCAAGGGCTATTTTTAATTCTTGTTCGTGTTTTTTGCGTTCGCTGATATCTATCAATGAGCCTTGTATTGCAGGTTTGCCCTGATAGAATATACGCCCTCCCAGCACTTCAAGATCAATTTTTTTTCCATCTTTTTTAATTCCTTTGAACTCATATCTTGAAATTATCTTTTCTCCCGATTCTCTTAATTGTACTTCCTTTTTTATTAAATTCCAACTTCCGGTAGTAACCAATCCTTTAATGTTTTTTTCTAATATGTCTTTTGGGCCATCGTAACCGAAAATTTCTACGAATCTCTGATTGCAAAATTTTAAGATATGATTTTGAGTAATATATATTCCGACAAGGGAATTATCAACTACCTGCCTGTATTTTCCCTCGCTTGCCTGAAGTTCATTTTGAGTATTTATACGTGCAATAACACTACCGATTTGTGCAGCAATGGTTTGGATAGCATAACGTGCAAAAGCCGGCGTTTCGTCAAGAGTATGCGAAGCAATATTAAAACAGGCAATAACCTTGTCTTCATAAAGCACGGGAATTACTGCAATTGCACGCAGGTTTTCATGTTTGCGGTTGTTGTTGATATAAACATCCAGTTTTTGATGCTGACTATAAACAGCTTTGCCCGCCATAACCAAACGTGCATTATCTGAACCTGCATCAAAGTGTGAAGCACTTTTTACAAAATTTTCAGGTAATCCTTTGTGGTAAGCAAGATCGATACTTCCGGTTTCATTATTAATTAAATAAATTCCCCCGCAATCCATTCCTGAAATTTTGATAGCAGCATCAAGACATAAATTTAGTGTTTCATCAAGTTCTTTTACTTCATTCAATTTTAGGGCAAGATCGCGTTGAGTTTGGAGTAAATCTTCTGTTTGCTTACGGTCTGTAATGTCACGAAGCACACCTGCAATTCCTGTAATATTCCCGTCTTTGTCATATTGAACCTTACCAATATCTTCAACCCAAAAAGTTTGTCCCTTTGCATTATTTATCCTGAATATACTTGGAAATTCTGCACCTTCTTCAATAGTTTTATTAAATTCTTCAATAGCTCTACCTCTGTCGTCAGGGTGGATAATACCAACTAAGTTTTTTAATAATATATCTTCAGGCTCAAAACCATATCGTTTTACTTGCGGGCTAATGTATGTTAAATTACCATTTATATCAATAGAATAAACAATATCATACATGTTTTCGGTCAGGTCGCGGTATTTTTCTTCGCTATCCCGTAATGCTTTCTCTGCTTGTTTGTGTTCGGTGATGTCACGGGCAATATAAAGAACACTATTCTTAGTTTTTGGAATTGCCCTGCCTTCAAACCATGTTGTTTTGTCTTTTATAACCAGAGGATATTCAATGGTGTTAATTTTATTTTTATCCAGACACTTACGAATAAATTCAAGAAACCTATCGGCTTCGGGTTTCGGAAATACTTCATGTAGTGTTCTTCCTACAATCTTGTCAGGAGGTTTAAACATAAGTTCCGGAGATGTTGGTGCAATATTGATATATCTCCCATCATAATCCATTTCAAACACAATATCTGTCATCGCATTGAAAAGTGTTCGTAAATTGTTCTCGCTCTTCCGCAGCGCTTCTTCTACCTTTTTGCGCTCGGTGATGTCACGCCATATCGTATGAAGAATTTGATTCTTTTCATCAACAGAAATAGCAGTCAACAATACTTCAACGGGAAAAACTTCTCCATCAGATTTCTTATGATTCCATTCGAAGCGGTGACTACCATTTTTAAAAGCCATTTTCATCATTTCATTCGCTTTCGTAAATGACATTTTGCCATCCGGTTGTTTTTCAGGTGACAATTCCGAAGGATGTGTGTTTAACAACTCACCTTTGTTATTATAGCGAAGCATATTAACTGTGGCTTGATTACAATCAACAAATTTCCCATTATGAATAATTAAAATAGCATCTTCTGATTTTTCAAATAAATCTCTATATTTTTTATCACTCTCACGCAGCGCCTTCTCTGCCTGTTTATATTCCGTTATATCGCGGGCAATAACAATTATTCCGGTTGTTTTTCCTTTTTGCTTTATACGGCTCGATGAACATTCAAAGTCAATATTTCCCCCTTTTTTGTTTGTTATTGTTAAATCCAAAAGAAATTTTTCACTATGAATAGCTTTCTTGAAATTATCAAGCATGTACTGAATAGTTTTTGCAGAAAATATTCCTATTTTAGTATAATGTTTATTTATAAGCTCTTCTTTTGTTCCGCCAAACGCTTGAACGGCTTGTTCATTAACATCTTTGATTTTACCAAAAATATCGAGATAGACAATACTATCATTAGCGCTTTCAAAAATATTCATGAATTTTTGTTCGGATTCTTTTGTTTTTTGTTCTGCCCGTTTGCGCTCGGTTATGTTTCTGGAAATGGTAGAGACAGCTATTATTTTGCCCATTGCGTCTTTTACGGGTGAACATTGATCTAAAAACCATAGTGTCTCACCTTGCCAGTCCACTTTCATTTCTTCATTTATAACTTGTTCTGTAGAAACTGTGCGGTTTATTCTATTAACAATTTGTGCAGCGACTTCCGGGGGATGAAAATCATAAGGGGTTTTTCCCACCATGTCTTTTTCATTAAATCCGTAAATAGCCGGGGAATTATAATATAGATATTTTCCTGTCAGATCTTGCATGATAATCATATCCGTGGTGTTTTCGATAAGCAGTCTGATACGTTCCTCGCTATACTGTAATGCTTCTTCAGCTTTTTTTCGTTCTCTGTGTTCTTCCGACTCTTTAAGCGCCCGTTTCACCACAGGACTAAGCCGTGAGAGCCTGTCTTTAAACACATAATCGCTTGCTCCTGCTTTTATACACTCAACAGCAAGTTCTTCACCTATTGTACCGGTTACAATAATCAGCGGAATATCAGGCGATATTTCCTGTTGCAATTTTATTGCAGCCATGCCGTCGAAAGATGGAAGTTTAAAATCTGCTAAAATAATATCAGGTTTTTCGGAAAGTGCTTTTTTGAAATCTTTTTCCGTTTCAACCCTTTTCCATTCAAAATTAAAACCGTTTTTTTGAAGTTTTCTTACAATTAATTCAGCATCATCAGAATTGTCTTCAAGAATAAGAATGTTTATTTTTTTTTCTTTCATGGTTTATTAAATTTCAGACATTTTTGATTCTCCAAAACTAACTAAATTCGAATAAAAATGACCTA
>CBDUSJ010000064.1:0-9720 GCA_965369845.1 uncultured bacterium
GCAGGAACAACCCACCGTTCCATCATTCCACCATTTCATCATTTCAATAAAAACACTTTGCCCATTAAAATAATAGTAGAACTTTTATTTTTAACCAAAAAGCAAACACGGAAAAAGAATCGATTTTTTTATTTGAATTTATCTTCGGCTTCCGTCGGTTACAGAATTCATGATTTTTAAAATTTTCATAAAAATCAAATTGCAAATGCTTTTTGGAATTAGTTATATTTTTATAAGAAATCCCGAGTTCTTATACCTTTATACCCTTACGACTGCAGGACGTCTGTCCATCCATACGGATATAGACGTACTTACTTCGTGTCGTTTGCTTCGCTTCATTAGCACACATGGGTTTCCCTACCATTTATAAAATCTACTCTCAAATGCAGAGAATAGGAATTTATTAATAAACTAATTATTTACGAAATATTTAATAAACATTGCATTTATGCTTTTGTTTCAATAATTATCTTTGCAAAAATTTTAATAATATGAATTTTATTGATGAACTCAAGTGGAGGGGTATGATCCATGATGTTACTCCGGGATTGGAAAAACAATTAAAAAAGGAAATGACCACAGCTTATGTGGGTATTGATCCTTCGGGCAATTCGCTTCATATCGGCCATCTTGTTTCGATAATGATGCTAAAACATTTTCAGAATAAGGGGCATCGGCCAATTGCACTTATCGGCGGCGCCACGGGTATGATCGGCGATCCTTCGGGAAAGTCGAAGGAAAGAAATTTGCTTGATGAAGAAACTTTATTTTACAACCAAAATTGTATTAAAAAACAACTTTTAAAGTTCCTTAATTTTGATGAAGACAAGCCAAACAATGCAATTTTGGTAAATAATTACGACTGGATGAAGAATTACAGTTTCCTACGTTTTATCAGAGAAATCGGAAAACATATCACAGTTAATTATATGATAGCAAAAGATTCCGTTAAAACGCGACTCGGCGCCGAAGCCAAAGAAGGAATGTCTTTCACGGAGTTTACATACCAGCTTGTACAGGGAACGGACTTTCTACATTTGTACGAAAATTATAACTGTAAATTTCAAATGGGTGGCTCGGACCAATGGGGCAATATTATCACCGGAATTGAACTTATAAGAAGAAAACTCGGCTATGATAAGGATGCCTACGCCATGACTTGTCCTCTGATCACTAAAGCTGACGGCGGTAAATTCGGTAAAACGGAAGAAGGAAATGTTTGGCTTGATCCCGAACAAACTTCTCCTTACAAATTTTATCAATTCTGGCTAAACACCTCTGATGAAGATGCTGCAAGATATATAAAAATTTTTACTCTTTTGTCGCATGAAAAAATAGAAAACCTTATAAAAGAACATAATGAAATGCCGCATCTTCGGCTATTACAAAAGCGTCTTGCAAAAGAAATTACAATTATGGTTCATTCCGAAAATGATTATCAGTCGGCATTGGATGCATCGGAAATATTATTTGGAAAGGGTACAACAGAAAACTTAAAAAGACTTTCTGAAAATATGCTTCTTAATATTTTTGAAGGCGTTCCTAAAAGTACTGTTTCAATGGATGAAGTAAATAACGGTATTGATGTGGTTGATTTCCTGACAGAAAAATGCGGTATTATCTCATCTAAAAGAGCAGCGCGTGAGTTATTAAAAGGAAATGCAATTTCAATTAATAAACAAAAGGTTAAAGATAATTTTTCAGTAAACAGCGATTCGTTACTTAACGATAAATATATTCTTGTTCAGAAAGGTAAGAAAAATTATTTTTTTGTTACTTGCACGTAAAAAACACAATTAATTATTCCCACGCCTTACGTTCCATAATTGTTTGAAATTTTTTTTTGCTACATGCGGAACAGTTCTTCTTGGTCCCCATATTTTTTTAACAAAAGTTTTTACAAACAAATTCTTAATTTTTCCGCCGCCAACATCCATCATCCATCTATTTATTAGTATTTTTTTTGAAGCATACATCAACAGTTTTTCGAATCCTTTTGCATACCCTTCTTTTACCGAATCATTTCTGTTTTGTAGCAATAATTCATGAAGGTTAATTTTAACAGGGCATATTTCCGTGCATTTACCGCAAAGAGACGATGCAAAACTCAAATGTTTATAATCTTTCATTCCATTCAAAAATGGAGTTATCACAGAACCGATTGGGCCTGTATAAGTTGAGTTGTACGTGTAACCTCCAATATTTTTATATACCGGACAGTTATTAAGACATGCTCCGCATCTGATACACGTAAGCACTTTTCTCTGAATTGGTTTTTTTAGAATTTCTGTTCTTCGGTTATCAAGAAGGATTACATACATTTCATCGGGACCATCAATTTCACCTTTCTTTTTAGGCCCTGAAATAATCGAATTATAAACTGTAATTTTTTGACCTGTGCCATACGTTGAAAGTAACGGCCAGAAAATATCAAGATATTTGATGGATGGAATTATCTTTTCAATTCCAACAATTGCAATATGAACTTTTGGAAATGAAACCGACATCAATCCATTACCCTCATTTTCGGTGAGAGCAACAGATCCTGTGTCGGCAATAAGAAAATTACCTCCTGTAACTCCAACATCTGCTTCAATAAACTTTTTTCTCAATTTTTCTCTGACATAGGCAGTAATTTCATCAGGTGTACTTTCTATTGGCATGTTAAATTTTTCGTTGAAAAGCTTTGCAATATCTTCTTTCGATTTGTGCATTGCCGGAGTTACAATGTGATACGGCTTTTCTCCTGCAAGTTGAACAATATATTCGCCAAGATCTGTTTCGAGCGACTCTATATTGTTTTCCTCCAAAACACGATTAAATTCTATTTCCTCTGTTATCATCGATTTTGATTTGACAATGTGCTTTGCTTTCTGCCTTTTCAAAATCTTTAAAATTTCCTCAATTGCATCTTTGCCGGTTTGTGCCCAAATTACTTTTCCACCATTTTTTTCAAAATTCAATTCAAATTCAATAAGATATTCATCAAGATTTTCAATAACTTTATATTTTATTGCTGCTGCTCTTTGTTTTGCAAGTTCAAGATTTTTAAATTGTTTTTTACCTTTTTCAACAGAAATTGCATACCTCGATATATTATAATTGATCTTCCTCCTGTGTTCAAGATCAAAAGGAATTATTTTAGATTCTTTAACAAACTTTTTATATACTTCTGACATAATTTATTTAATATAAACTGATTTTTATAATGACCACCAAATGACTACTGAATGACCATTGAATGACCATCGTATGACTACCGAATGACTTAAATTACCATCGGTATCTTTTCAATTCTCTTTAAATGTCTTCCTCCTTCAAATTCTGTTTTAAAGAATATCCTTATCGCTTTTAATGCTTCTTCACTTTCAATAAAACGTCCCGGCAATGCAATTATGTTTCCGTCATTATGCAACCTTGCAAGTTTTGCCTGCTGCACATTCCAGCATAGCGCCGAACGAATACCTGAATATTTATTTGCCGTCATGTTTGCTCCCTGGCCACTACCACAAATTATTATTCCTTTTTCATATTTACCTTTATTGACAGCGGAAGCAAGCGGATGAATAAAATCAGGATAATCCACACTATTTTCCGAAAACGTTCCAAAATCTTTAATTTTATACCCTTCTTCGATAAGTTTTTTAATAATAATTTCTTTTAAATTAAAACCGGCATGGTCGCTTCCAACAGGTATTATTTTCACTTTATCTGACATTTACAAAATTGTTAATAAAATTTTTTCAAAATTACTTAAAAATCGTTTATTCTATTATTTTAATTCCTTTTCTATTTAATTATAAATTTCTATGAATTAAGTCAAGATAATTCTCATTTGCTAACGGTTAACTATCATCCTCAATGTACTCATCGAATCATCTGTTGTTAATTTATAAATATATGTGCCCGGATCTAACAGAAATGTGTTTAACTTAACTTCATACTCCCCGGGCGTAAGCTTTTGATCTATAAGTACAGCTATCCTCAAACCGGTCATATTATAGACTTCAAGATTAATATTTAACCATTTAGCAATTTAGCAATTTAACCACTCAACTCTTCAACTCTTTAACTCTTTAACCCTTCAACTCTTCCCCTTCTTCCTCATCTCATAAAACTTCTTCCCGCCATAAGCAGCGCCAAGACCAAGAAGGATAAGCAGGCCGCTGCCAACCGGATTTCCGCCACCAGGAACATTTCCTGTTTCACCATGGCCGGGCGGCGGTGGAGGATTATCGGCTTTTATAGTTGTGGTTAACAGTGTTGCACCTGTGAGCATTAAACCTATTGCTAATATTTTTAAAGTGGTTTTCATATTTATATTTTTTTTAAACCTGACAAGTACTTGTCAGGTTTTTTTAGATTTATTTTAAATATATCTTTCCGCTAATTGAATTTTTTTTGGTAATTATTCTTACAACATAATAACCTGTCGGTAACTTAAGGTCAATTGTGCTAACCTTATTTGAATATCTTTTTTCCATTACAGGCTGACCAAGAATATTGTACAACTGCACAGTGCCGTTTTTCAAATCTTCATCAACAATATAAAGTTTGTTGTCGTAAATATAAAAGTAAATATCATCTGTTTGTGCTTGTTCTTCGATGCCGACTGCCGAAGTATTAAAATGTAAAAGAAATCTGTCGGTTATTGAGCCGGGTTCATCAATAGTAAATGAATATTCATTGGTTTTTCTCAGGTTTACTACAATATCTTCATACAGGTCTTCAAGAAAAATACTTGTTGTATCATGGAAGTTTTCAATATTAACCACGTTAAAAGTATAAACTCCTTCACCGCCTGCATCAAGACCTAATTTTACAGTTACACCTCCATCAGTAAGAGGTGGTAATCCCTGGATAGCATAATCATATCCATCATCTTCCACTAATTTTGTATAGAGTGCAATATTGGAATTACCTTTTAGTTTATAGCCATCATATTTATTATCAAAACCCGGGGTTGTGCCTTCAAGGAATCCTATTAGAGTTTCATTATAATCCCCGTTTTCATTTTCAATACTTATTTTAAATCTTTGTGTTTGATCCTTAAAGAACTGTGCTTCATTATGAACTCTCATATTGTTTTTAAAAGACACAGAAGTTGAAGCAATAGTGGTATGTACCATAAATGCTTGCCCCACTCCAATATAACTATTTGGTGTATGAAATCCACCACCGGCTGTTGCACCTGTCTTGTTCCATGTGGCATAGTCATTTCTCAAATTTGAATATTCGCTTCCTTCATCCCAAAAATAAAGTGTACCGTAAATATTACTATTATCTGTATCATCGATAAAAGTTGTGGTATTAATACGTGATGGATATGGATTGCTTACCAGGTTCCAACCGAAATACCATGGACTAGTGGAAACATTGCTGTTGTAAGTATAAGTTACCGTTTCTGTAATCGTGCCTGTATTTAATGTGCCGGAAAATTCAAGTATTCGGTTAGCCTTGTTATAGGTATATGCATATCCTAATCCTACATCCATATTTCCTGTTTGGGCTGAAGCATCAATCCATGTGGGCCCTTGATTGGGTATTTCGCTGTAATCCTCATCATACCAGAAAAGGTCAAAATCGGTGTGGGCTGTCCCTGATTGTAATAATGATATTGCCTGGCTGGAAACAGGTGAGGATAAATAGTGGTATATATCCTTGGTAATATAACGCTGAATGCTCATAATTCCTGTATTGTTTATTGTGCCATTATCAATAAAAGAACCTGTGCCATCGCTTGTGGATTTTATACCTAATTTACCGGCATTAGTAAAATCACCCGAAGCAGTTAGACAGCTATTATAATCTATTGTTAAAATCGTGGAACTTTCTATTTTTAGCATGCTGCATAATGCGGGGCTAATTGCATCATTTGTAATATTTGGTTGAATCTCTCCCGGCCTTATCAGCACCATGTCGTTGGAAGTGGGCTGGCTGAAAGTGGTGCTCCAGTTTGTTGCTGTGCTCCAGACATTCGTGCCGGCGTTTTCCCAGCGTTTCCAAATTGCCCCCGATTCTACCCAGTTTGAATTGTCCATATTGTAAAGTGTTCCGTTATTGTCTCCAACCAGATCTTTTGCTATTGTATCTGAACCTTCGTTGAATTGCAGATAAGTTGTTAAACCGTTTTCAGGGTATGAAAGTGTTGAATGCATAGTTTCCCTGATCTCATCAAGTGTACGCGCTGTATGCCAAATTCTTAACTCATCTGTTCTTCCACTAAACCCATTGCCTATTATCACAGGATCATTATTTGGTGTTAGTAATTTTGCAGATTCCTGACTTTCTTTAATACCGTTTAGATATAATGTAATATATTCATTGCCGGAAGACATGTTGTAAACACATGCAAGATGGTTCCATTTATTTAACATTGTTGAAGTTTCTGTTTGATAAAATGCAAATAATGAATTATTATTGATGCCAAATACAATTAGTACCATATCATCCGAGTAAAACATTTTTATTTCCCAAGCATTGCCTTTTGAGAGTATTGAATGATATCCGGCACTCATCGTACTAATATTCAGCCAAATTTCTATTGTAAATGCCTGCCCGAAATCGAAGTTATTTTCATTAGCTAATTCAACAGAATCATTAATTCCATTAAAATACAGAGCGGTACCGGGGAAGTTATCGAGCGCATTTTGCGTTATTATATACTGGCTAAAGCTGCTGATGGCATCAAAAGTTGCAGTATTATTTTGCGCATTAACCATAGATGCATTCTTTAAAAATGCCCAGGTTGTATCGGTATTACTGCCCCGTGCAAACAGTCTGATGTTTGAAGGATTGGATTCATCAAACGGTGTTAGATCTTCGCTAACCGTAAAAGTCAGATTAGCGCTGAATGTACCGGTTCCAAAACGGTTTACTATCCAGTATTGCTTGCCCAAAGCTATCTCAGCGTCAATCGGTACAATATTAGAGACGGTGTCAATCCTGGTAACGGTAATCGTGTCCTTTCCTGTTTTTGAAGTAAAATCCATTTCCATACCGGTATTTGTGAATATAACATTGCCTGTAGAGTTTACGATTTTGGTATTGCTTGTGCCTTCTCCAAATGGAATAGTGGAGGTAACCCAATCATCATTGGTCATATTATGGAGCGTTCCTATATTAGCATATATGTTGTCATAAATTGTATTTCCCAAACCTTCATTGAACTGCCAATAACCTACAAGTCCGGCTTCCGAACCCGAAATTGACAAATAGATATTCTCACGTATTTCTTCAGTTGTAAGGGCAACATTCCAGATACGCACCTCGTCAATCGATTCGTCAACTAGCCAAGCAGTAATATCCCATGGAGAGGCACCGATGCGAAAAGGATAAACAGAGCTAACACTAATGGGAGAAACCCCAACATCTGTTTTATTGTAAACTAATTCTCCGTTAATATAACCATGGCAGGTACCGTTATTTCCTCCATTACCTTTTGTAAAAGTAACGGCAAGATGAGTCCATTCCTGATGTGGAATTGTTCCTGCCCAGAAATCAATAATACTTCCACCTGCTGCAATTTGGGAATAAAGATATCCTGACCCTACTCCTAAAATATAATAATTATCCCAATCTTTGAATTTTCCCAGTATTTTCTGATCAGTATTAGCATCTTCCAGCCACACCCAGGCTTCTATGGTCATCTGATTAAATTCCGTTAAAGAAGTATCATTTCCACAATTCACATAATCGTCTATACCATCAAAATCCAGGGCAGTACCAGGGAAGTCGCAGGGCGACTTTCTCGATATTATAAACTGGCTGAAGCTGCTGATAGCATTAAATGTTGCGGTATTATTTTGTGCATTAACCGAAGATGCATTCCTTAGAAACACCCAGTTTGTATCGGAAATACTGCACCGTGTAAACAGTTTGATATTTATGGGATTAGATTCATCAAGCGATGTAAGGTCTTCACTAACTGTAAAAGTCAGGTCTGTTGTAAATGTACCTGTTCCAAAACGGTTCACTACCCAATATTGCCGGCTAAAGGTTGTGTCAACACCAACAGGTTGCATATTGGGGACGGTATCAATCCTGCTAACTGTAATCGTATCTGTTCCGGTTTTTGAAGTGAAATCCATTGCCAGGCTTGTATTTGTGAATGTAATATTTCCTGTGGAACTAACAATTTGGGTGTTGCTTGCACCTCCGCCAAAGGGAATAGTAGAGGTGACCCAATCATCATTGGTCATATTGTTGAGCGTTCCATTATTACATCCGATAATGTCTGTTAAAGTGATTCCCAAACCGTTATTGAACTGCCAGTAACTTACAATGCCTGTTTCCGCACCGGAAATGGATAGGAACATATTTTCCCGTATCTCAGCTTCTGTACGGGCAACCTTCCAGATTCGGACTTCTTCAATTTTTCCATTAAAACATCTTCCGTTTGTCATATAATCGACACCGATTGTTAAGGGATCAGCATTTGCCTGAACCGGTGTAGGTGTACCGGTTAATGTTTGTACAACACCATTCAAATATACGGTTCTATTGCCATTATCATTTACAGCAGCAACATGATACCAGTTATTTGCTTCAAGAATTCCTGTTTCGGTGTTCATTTCATCGAACGATAAGCCTGTATATGGAGATGTAGGTGTTAATCGCAATGTATATCCATTAGAACCCGGAGTTTGATATTTCCCTACAATACCTCCCAGCCAGTTGAAAACTTTTGGGCATATCCATGCTTCAATCGTATAATTGTTTGTCAGGTCGAGTGAGTTGTTATCGGATACTTCCACAAAATTATCTATTCCGTCAAAATCCAGGGCAGTGCCGGGGAAACCGTCCGGATACTTTCTCGATATTATAAACTGGCTGAAGCTACTGATCGTATTAAATGTTGCGGTATTATTTTGTGCATTTACTGCAGATGCATTCTTTAGCAATATCCAGTCAGTATCGGTGTTACTGCTCCGGGTGAAAAGTTTGATTCTTGAGGGAAAAGATTCATCAAGCGATGTAAGGTCTTCACTGACTGTAAAAGTCAGGTCTGTTGTAAATGTACCTGTTCCAAAACGGTTCACTACCCAGTATTGCCGGTTAAAAGTTGTTTCAACATTTGCCGGGTCAATATTTGCAACAGTATCAATCCTGCTAACTATAATCGTATCAGTTCCTGTTTTTGAAGTAAAATTCATTGACAGGTTTGTATATTTGAATATAACATTTCCTGTAGAACTTACAATTTTGGTGTTGCTTGTACCTCCGCCAAAGGGAATAGTAGAAATAACCCAGGTGAGATGATTCATATCAGAAAGCCAACCATTATTATTCCCGACCATGTCTGTCAACCAGGTGCCTGCCCCGTCATTGAACTGCCAGTAGCTTACAATCCCAGTTTCAGAACCTGAAAGTGCCAGATAGATACTCTCACGGATCTCTTCAGTTGTACGGGCAATATTCCAGATACGCGCTTCATCAATCTTTCCTATTAAAGGAAAATAATATCCCGACCCCCAGGACTCAACACCGAAATGAAAACCATTAGTCGTGGTAATACTGATGGGATCATCTGCCACATCTGTTTTAATATATACCACTTCCCCATTAATATAGCCATAACAAGTTCCGTTATTGCCCCCATTTCCTTTTGAGAAGGTGAAGGAGAGATGCGTCCATTCCTGTGATAATATGGATCCGTTATAAGTGCTGATCACATTTCCGTTTGCCATTATCTCTACAAATAAATGACCTTCTTTCACA
>CBDUSJ010000065.1:0-9585 GCA_965369845.1 uncultured bacterium
TATGTGTTAATATAAATTCTTATTAAGTTTTATTATTTAATAACTTCAATATTTTCGCTTTTGCTGTCGAGAATAATAGTAACGTGATTTGAACGTTTTCTGATTCTGTGCGCTCTGCCTTGCGGCGCCGGACGGATTCGTTTCAGTTGCCTGGCGCTGTCCACCATAATGGATTTTATATACAGATTGCTTTCTTCTATTCTGACACCTTCATTTTTCGATTGCCAGTTTGCAACGGCTGACAAAAGCAATTTATACAATCTGCCGGCGGCTTCTTTTTGTGTATGTTTTAAAACATTCAATGCCATTTCTACTTCCATGCCTCTGATCAAATCGGTGACAATTCTCATCTTTCTGGGCGAAGTTGGGCAATTATTCAGTTTAGCAATGTAAAGTGATTTTTTTGCTTCTTTTACTGCTTCCGCTTTTATATGTTTACGTGCTCCCATTATTATTTAACTCTTTATTTTTTACCTTTAGCTTTACTACCGGAATGACCTCTGAACTGACGTGTCGGTGCAAATTCGCCGAGCTTATGTCCTACCATGTTTTCTGTGATATAAACCGGGATGAATTTGTTGCCGTTATGTACTGCAATGGTCTGACCCACGAAATCAGGAGAAATCATAGAAGCCCTTGACCATGTTTTAATTACAGTTTTTCTTTTAGCCTCCTGATTTGCAAGAACTTTTTTCTCAAGCTTATAATGGATATAAGGTCCTTTTTTAAGTGAACGACTCATTTGTTTTTAATATTTATTGATTATTTTTTTCTTCTTTCAATAATATATTTGCTGGAAGCTTTTTTCTTTGACCTTGTTTTATAACCTTTAGCAGGCAAACCTTTTCTTGATCTGGGTAAACCTCCGGATGCACGGCCTTCGCCACCTCCCATCGGATGATCGACAGGATTCATAGCAACACCTCTTACACGTGGCCTTCTTCCAAACCAGCGGTTTCTTCCGGCTTTTCCTGATACTTCAAGGCTATGATCTATATTTGAAACAATTCCAACAGTAGCTTTACAAGTTTGCAAAATCATTCTTGTTTCACCTGATGGAAGTTTAATAGTAGCAAACTTACTATCTCTTGACATAAGTTGTGCGTAAGCGCCGGCGCTCCGTGCCATTTTTGCTCCTTGTCCGGGACGTAGCTCGATATTATGGATAATTGTGCCAAAAGGTATTTCACTAAGGAACAATGTGTTTCCAACTTCGGGAACTACTCCTTTACCTGATATTATCGTCTGGCCGACTTTGATACCGTTGGGGGCAATAATATAGCGCTTTTCTCCATCAGCATAAAAAATCAGAGCGATGCGCGCGCTTCTGTTCGGATCGTATTCAACGGATTTAACTGTTGCAGGAATACCATCTTTATCACGTTTGAAATCTATTACTCTATATTGTTGTTTATGACCGCCACCCATATAACGCATGGTCATTTTACCCTGATTGTTTCTGCCGCCGGATCTTTTATTCGGTTCCAGCAAACTTTTTTCAGGTCTGTCGGTAGTAATATCATCAAACGCGCTAATAATTTTAAAGCGCTGACTGGATGTTGTCGGTTTGAATTTCTTTAAAGCCATTTATCTTAAATATTGCTGTAAAAATCAATTGTTTCGCCTTTGGCTAATGTAATTATAGCCTTCTTAAATGAATTTGTACGGCCTTTAACAACCCCTGTTTTAGTAAACTTTGATTTTTCCTTGCCGGAAAAGTTCATCGTATTTACTGACATAACCCTTACGCCGTATAAATCTTCTACTTCTTTTTTCACCTGTATCTTGTTGACGTTTTTGTGAACGATAAAACCATACCTGTTCAGTTTTGCGCCAAGGGCTGCCATTTTTTCGGTAATGATAGGCTTAATTAAAATATTCATTTTTTACTTTAAGTATTTTGAATTAAAAATGCCTCACTTAATTTAGTTAGCAAACATGTTGTTAATATCCTTTACGGAACTTTCAAAAATCAGCATCCGTTTTGTTCTGAGGATATCATACGTATTAATACTATTTGCACTAATATACTTTACATTCATGAGATTTCTTGTTGCAAGAAAGATGTTCTTGTCAGGCTCTGAAACAACGAGAAGTGTTTTCTTTTCTGTCAGACCGAAATTATTGAGCATCTCAACAAAGTTCTTTGTTTTTGGTATTTCAAAGGTAAAATCTTCGAGAATTGTAATATTATTTTCACTTGCTTTATACGAAAGCGCTGATTTACGTGCAAGTTTTTTTAGTTTTTTGTTTATTTTAAAACCGTAATTACGTGGCTTTGGTCCAAATATCCTTCCTCCTCCTCTGAAAAGAGGATTTTTGATATCCCCGAATCTTGCAGTGCCAGTGCCTTTTTGTTTCTTTATTTTACGTCTGCTGCCAGTAATGTCTTTTCTTTCTTTGGTTTTGTGAGTACCCTGTCTTTTGTTAGCCATTATCAGCTTAACATCAAAGTAGATTGCATTATCGTTGGGTTCGATACCAAAAACAGAATCATCCAGCGATACTGTCCTGTCAGTCTTTTCTCCTGTTATTTTATAAACTGTTAGCTCCATCTTTCAACAATTATATATGATCCGTTTGGTCCAGGAACTGAACCTTTAACTACTAATAGATTTTTTTCAGGGACGATCTTTAAAATCTGAAGGTTAATCATTTTAACCCTGCTATTTCCCATATGTCCCCCCATACGCATACCTTTAAAGACGCGTGAAGGCCACGATGAGGCGCCGATTGATCCGGGGGCTCTGAGTCTGTTATGCTGCCCATGTGTTTTATCTCCAACACCTTTAAAACCATAACGTTTTACAACACCTTGAAAACCTTTTCCTTTTGAGGTACCTACAACGTCGATATATTCGCCTTCAATGAATACCGAAACATCAATGATATCGCCGAATTTTTTCTGATGTCCGCTTTCAAACCTTGTGAATTCCCTGATAATTCTTTTTGGTGTTACACCAGCTTTATCGAAATGGCCTTTTATTGATTTTGTTGTATGTTTTTCCTTTTTTTCTCCATAAGAGAGCTGGATTGCATCATAACCATCAGTATCCTTGGTTTTTACCTGGGTTACAACACATGGGCCAGCCTCTATGATAGTGCAGGGAATATTTTTCCCATTTTCGTCATAAATACCGGTCATCCCGATTTTTTTTCCTATTATTCCAGACATTATATAATAATGTTATTTTTTTCTTTCTAATATTATTTACACTTTAATTTCCACTTCAACGCCACTTGGCAGTTCAAGTTTCATTAAAGCGTCAATGGTTTTTGTGGTGGAACTATAAATATCAAGGAGCCTTTTGTATGAAGATAACTGGAATTGTTCCCTTGATGTTTTATTTACAAAAGTTGCACGGTTTACCGTAAAAATCTTCTTTTTTGTAGGAAGCGGTATTGGCCCGTTCACAACAGCTCCGGTGCTTTTTACAGTTTTCACGATCTTTTCGGCCGATTTATCAACCAGATTATGATCGTACGATTTAAGTTTTATTCTAATCCTTTGGCTCACCTTATTATTTATTAAAATTATCTAAAATCATTTTTTAGTAATTTACTACATATCCTTTAATTTGATATATTACATCTTCTAACTTTTCGTTCGGAAGTTCGGCATAATGTGAAAATTCAAGGTTCGATGTTCCCCTTCCTGAAGTTATCGAACGTAATGTTGTTACATAACCAAACATTTCGGCCAGCGGTACCATTCCTCTAATAATCCTGTTACCCATATTTGATGAAATATCTTCGAGATGTCCTCTTCTTTTGTTAATGTCGCTTGTAATATCTCCGATATAATCGTCAGTAGTTGATACTTCAAATTTCATTATCGGTTCCAGTAAAGTAAGTCCGGCTTTTTTACTTGCAGCTCTAAATCCAAGTTTTGCAGCTATTTCAAAAGAAAGCGAATCGGAATCGACGCTGTGATAAGAACCGTCTTTCAGAACTACCTTAAGGTTATTTACGGCGAATCCGGCAAGTGCACCGTTAAGCATGGCCATTTCAAATCCTTTTTTTATTGCCGGAACAAATTCCCTGGGAATATTTCCACCCTTAACTTCATCAATAAATTGTAAGCCTATAAAACCATTGTTTGCAGGCCCCATTTCAAAAATAATTTCGGCAAATTTCCCCCTGCCTCCGGTTTGTTTTTTGTAAATCTCGCGATGTTCAACAGTGGTTTTTAAAGCTTCCTTGTATGATACTTGTGGTTTTCCCTGGTTACATTCGATACCAAATTCTCTTTTAAGCCTGTCGGTTAGTATTTCAAGATGCAACTCACCCATGCCGCTAATTATTGTTTGTCCGGTTTCATCATCAACTCTTACGTTGAAGGTTGGGTCTTCTTCAGTAAGTTTGGCCAATGTAATAGCCAACTTATCAACATCGTTCTGCGTTTTCGGTTCGATGGCAATATTAATTACCGGGTGGGGAAATTCGATAGTTTCAAGCACAATCGGATGAGCTATATCACAAAGTGTATCTCCGGTTCTTAAATGTTTGAATCCTACAGCGGCGCCAATATCGCCTGCTTCAATAAACTGAAGTGGGTTTTGTTTATTGGCGTGCATCTGCATTATGCGGGCAATTCTTTCCTTTTTATTAGTGCCTGTGTTTAGCACATAAGAACCTGCTTTCAGGCTTCCTGAATAAACACGGAAAAAAGCAATTCTTCCGACATAAGGATCGGTAGCAATTTTAAATGCCAGCGCAGAGAAATATTCATTTACCGAAGGCTTGCGTGATTCTTCTTTTCCGGTTTTTGGATTTATTCCTTCTATAGGTGGCATATCTTCGGGGGAAGGCAGGAATGCGGCAATTGCATCTAATAATCTTTGAACGCCTTTGTTTTTGAATGCCGAACCACAAAGAACAGGAGTTATTCTTAATTCGAGCGTCGCCTTGCGAATTGCCTCAAGTATTTCTTCTTCTGAAATAGAGTCCGGGTTTTTGATAAATTTCTCGAGTAATTCATCGCTTTCTTCGGCAACTCCTTCTATAAGGCTGGTTCTGAATTCGCGGACAGTATTTTTGATGTCTTCCGGAATTTCAATTTCGGTAATTTCCATTCCTTTGGTTGAATCATCCCAGATATATGCCTTGTTAGTAATAAGATCAACAACTCCCTGAAATGTGTCTTCAACTCCGATAGGGATTTGTAAAGGGATTGGATTAGCTCCGAGTTTTTCTTTGATTTGTTTGATCACCGAAAAATAATCAGCGCCGGCTCTGTCCATTTTATTAATGAAACTAATGCGTGGCACATTATATTTATCAGCCTGGCGCCAGACAGTCTCCGTCTGTGGCTCGACCCCCCCCACAGCGCAGAAAATCGCGACAGCGCCATCAAGCACACGCAACGATCTTTCTACTTCTACGGTAAAATCAACATGACCCGGCGTATCAATAATATTGATTTTATATTCTTTATTTCTGAAATTCCAGAAAACGGTTGTAGCGGCTGATGTGATGGTTATTCCTCTTTCCTGTTCCTGCACCATGTAATCCATAGTAGCAGCGCCATCATGCACTTCGCCAATTTTATAATTGATGCCTGTATAGTACAATATTCGCTCTGTCGTCGTGGTTTTACCCGCGTCGATGTGCGCCATTATACCAATGTTTCTTATATGTTTTAAATTTTCAGGCATTTTTTTATGCTCGTATTTTATCTAAATCTGAAGTGTGAGAATGCTTTGTTAGCTTCAGCCATTCTGTGAGTATCTTCTTTCTTCTTATAAGCGCCGCCTTCTTCTTTGTAAGCGGCAACAATTTCAGAAGCCAGTTTTTTGCCCATCGACTTATCGTTGCGTTTCCGGGCAAAACGTAAAAGGCTTTTCATGCCGATGGATTGTTTCCTTGCCGTTGGTATTTCAGTAGGAATCTGGAATGTGGCACCACCAATTCTGCGGCTACGCACCTCAACGGCCGGCGTAACATTTGCAAGCGCTTTTTTCCAAACATCAAGTCCATCTTCTTTTGTCCGCTCCGAAACAATATCAATTGCTTCATAAAAAATTTTATAGACAAGATTTTTCTTTCCGCAAAGCATAAGATTGTTTACAAATTTTGTAACAAACGTATCATTGTATTTTGGATCCGGAAGAAGAATCCGTTTTTTTGGTTTTGTTTTCCTCATTTTATTATATGTGCAATTTATTCCTTATTGTCAAAATTATTTTTTCTTAGGACGTTTGGTTCCATATTTCGACCTTCTTTGAGTGCGACCTTCAACACCGGAAGTATCGAGCGCTCCGCGAATGATATGATACCTGACGCCGGGAAGGTCTTTTACACGGCCGCCCCTAATCATAACTATAGAGTGTTCCTGCAAATTGTGCCCTTCTCCCGGAATATAAGCGTTTACCTCTTTTCCGTTTGTTAACCTTACTCTTGCCACTTTTCTCATTGCCGAGTTAGGTTTTTTGGGAGTAGTAGTGTAAACACGGACACATACTCCCCTTCTTTGTGGACACGAGTCTAATGCAGGAGATTTACTCTTGTCGGTTAATTTTTTTCGTCCCTTGCGAACTAACTGCTGTATTGTTGGCATATTAAGACTTTTAATTTAATTTTTTAAAAAGATATAAAATGGAAATTTGAAGGAAGGAATTTGCCTGGAGTTTTAAAAACCATGATGTTAACCACTTTCCCGTCTTTTCATACTTTCCGATCAACATCCGAAACCTATACCGGTCTTAATTTATCAGGTTTCCCAAAAACTTCTTCATCTATACCCATGCAAAAATGAAAATAAACAATAATTAGTTTTCATTTTAAGCGGCGGCAAAAATACTACTAATTTTTAAAAATCAAAATAAATGTAAGAATATTTTAAAATAAATTAATTCCGGTCGAAAAACGGATAAATATTACTTATCCCATTTAACCGGGCTTTTCGGAAAATTGAAGTCAGTTTATTATAACTGTTGTTTCTGTTTTAAAAATTATATCTACATCAATGAAGCTCTTTCTTATGCTGTCTGGCGTGTAGAAGAAATTGAAATTCCACTTTTTATGGCATAGTTATGAAGCTATAGAAAATAAAAAAAACACTTCATTGATTTTTTCCTGTTTCTCAAGGCTCCAAGCTCTATGCTCCATGTAACCGGATTCTATTTAAACACAGCATAAATACCCACCATTGATGCGAATTTTCCATAAGTAACATCAAATAGTGCGCTGTAAAAAATGTTCAGGGAAGGATTCTGTGTAAACTGAATTTCAAGTCTCGGGCCAATTGCATACATTTTGTAATACCTGATCCCTTCCCATCCAAACCTGAAATGTTTCAGATTGTAAAACATCATCGCATCCCACCTGTAGCGCTCGCCGCCAAATTCGAAAACTCCTGAAAAAGTAATCGGCCCCTTTCCGAAAAAAATAATCGGCGCAACACGCCATATTTCATGTTCATTTGTTTGAAAACCGCCGATGAGTCCTATCTTCAAAATTTTGACCGGAGAATAAGTCAGCCCGAACAAAGCTTCTCCCCAGCCGGTTTCACGATGGGCGTTCACGTAAAAATAATTTGTAAAACCCAGTTTTTCGTTGAATTGAAAATTGGTAAATAAGGTGCCGATGGGATAAAATTCCTTATCGTAAAATATGTTGTACTGATTTATCTTGAACATCTGAGCCTTGCCCTGCACAAAAAAACAAACAAAGCAAAGCAATAACAAAATTTTCCTGCCATGCAGCAGGTTAATTTTTTTCGGTTGAAAGATTGAACCAAATCTCATGTCGATTTTTTGTTTGCAACTGAAAAATTTTCGGTTAGCTAAGATTGTCAGGAATAGTAATTACAAACTCCGTAAACTCGCCTTCTTTAGTGTTAACTTGTATTTTACCCTTGTGAATCTGAGTAAGAATGTCGTAGCTCATCGAGAGGCCGAGGCCTGTGCCTTTTCCGGTGGGTTTAGTCGTAAAAAACGGATTGAAAATTTTTTCTTTAACATGTTCCGGTATTCCTGTTCCATTATCCCGTATTGTGATAATGATGTATCCGGGTATTTTTTTTGTGCCCACAAAAATCTCCGGCGAATAACCCGGTTTATTTTTGTTAGCTTTTTCGTTAACAGCAAAACAGGCATTATTCAGTACGTTAAGAATTACACGGCTTATATCCTGAGGAACAACTTTGATTTTTCCCACATCAGGATCAAGCTCATTTTTCAGCGTAACGTTAAAGGTTCTGTTTTTGGCGCGCATTCCGTGGTATGCCAGGTTCGTGTCTTCCGAAACCATGTTGTTAATGTCGGTAAGTTCAAATTCGCCGGAGCTGCCCCTTGAATGTTGCAACATTCCTTTAACAATACTTTCGGCCCTTTTCCCATGCTCGCTGATCTTTCGCATGTTCCCCTCGATCATCGAAATTATTTCCTCAATATCATCGAAGTTTTTTTTATCCGGATTTTCCTTAATTTCTTCAAGAATTTCCTTTAGCTCATCAGACAGATCAATTGAAAGTGTGGAAAAATTATTTACAAAATTCAGCGGGTTTTGAATTTCGTGCGCAATACCTGCTGTAAGTTCACCCAGTGAAGCTAACTTTTCTGATTGGACTAATTGAACCTGTGCAGCTTTCAGATTGTCCAGTGTTTTTTGAATATCCTGAAGCAGCTTGGTTTTAATGAAAGCAGAGATAATATGTTCTTTCAGGTTTTTAATAAAACCCAGATCACGTGTGTCGAAGGCATTTTGCCGGCTTGTGTTCTCAAGGATCAGGAATGCTTCTACCCTGTTGTCAATTTTAATAACCAAGACCAGCATTGATTTTGGGTTAGGGAGCTGCTGTAATGAAGGGACATTTTTGAAACTGTCAAATTTATTTTTCAGGAAAATATCCTCATAAACTTCCAATGCACCTTTAAGGTATCTTTCCTCAGCTTCTTCAAGAGTGAGTGTAAATTTATCCAAATATCGTATTTCCCAACCTGAGCTTGCCTTAAATTGAAAGACCTTTGCCGGGGCATCGTAAACCAGGGCCGTTGCTTTCTCAACTGCTTTTATCATCCTCGTTTTTTCGAGCAAGGATTGTAGAAGGTTTAAAAAATGAATTTCCGAATTAATGGATTTTACGACGGTATTAATATTTCCTAATTCAATGTTTTTTTCGGAAAGCAGAACTGATTGTTGTTCTATTTCCTCCTTTTGCTGGACGATTTCTGCTGTCCTTTCTTCAATTTTTTCCTCGAGTATTCTCTTCTCTTTCAGCAATTGCCTTGACCTGATCCTGACTATCAGAAAAACTAATGCAGCAGTTAGAAGGATAAAAAAAATGAAAGCCCAGACAGTTTGGTACCACAATGGCAAAATCCTGAACCCGAAAGAAGCCGGCCTGCTGATGCAGTTGTAAATATTTTTTGCTTTTACCCGAAAAACATATTGTCCTTTTGGCAGGTTTGAATATTCTTTTCGTGGGATGTCGGTCCAGATCGACCATGTTTCATCATGCCCTTCAAGTATGTACCGGAATTGATTGGTCCCGTTTACATCGAACTGGGGAGAAGCAAAACCGAAAAGGATGTTGTTGAACTTTTTCCCGATTACCACCGGACTGTAAATATTTTTTACTTG
>CBDUSJ010000066.1:0-9572 GCA_965369845.1 uncultured bacterium
CCTTTAGCCTTTAGCCTTTAGCCTTTAGCCTTTAGCCTTTAGCCTTTAGCCTTTAGCCTTTAACCTTTAGCCTTTAACCTTCGCCTCATTTTTCCATCTAACTGCTGGACGATGCCGTAGGGCTATGGGCATTCTTTGAAAGGCATTATGACTTTTTGGGCTTGTAGTTCCGGTATTCCATTTCACGGATAAAACGTTCTTTTAATGAATCGTCTTTTTTTTCATTTATATTTATGAGTCCAGTCTAAAAAGGTTCAGAATGATATTTTTCATATCGTATATTACAGATAATCAGTAGAAATAAATTTAATAATTCGCGCATTCGCGGCTTTTTATACCAGACTCATTTATAATTAATTTTACAAATATAATAAAAAAAATTACCGCCTCTGATAAGATGCAGTTTCGTTAAACTTAATAGTGTTTTATTAATCGTCTCCACAAAAATAATGAAAGAGACTGAAACGAAAAGATGTAAAAATATCAGGGAAGAGTGGAAAAGTTAGATGGTTGAATGGGTGAGTGGGCGAAGAGTTGAGTTGGTAAGTGTGTGAGTGGTGAATTCTACAATCTTAATTCGTTATTACAAAATCATTGACATTTCCTAAAAATTAGGAAATCTAACCTTCTCCTTAGCATTCCCCTCACGACCGAAGGAAGCGACACGAAGTCCATCCATACGGACCCATCTTTAAAAATAAGACTATCTTCTTTTTTTAGTTTGCTTTGGTTTAGCTCCTCTTTGTTTTGCCATATCCTCGAGTCGTTTCTGGAACTTTGATTTTGTTACCGGTTTTTTCTTGTGTAGCTGCATTTTCTTCAGGATTTTATCTTCATCAATTGTTTTCCTGATAAAATACATCTGGGCAAAGGTGATTAGGTTGGCAAGCAAATAATAATAACTAAGGCCGGAAGCATAATTATTAAATATTCCAAGGAACATAACTGGCATAATGTACATCATTGTTTTCATTCCCGGCATCTGGGTGCTGGTAGAGCCCATAAGTTCATTATTTACCTTGGTATAAATAATTGTGGATATTGTCATTAAAAGAGTGAAAAGGCTAACGTGGTCGCCATAAAACGGAATAGTGAAGGGTAGGTTCAGTATCGAGTCGTAGCTCGACAAGTCGTGCGCCCATAAGAAGGGCTGTTGCCTCAGCTCTATGGATGATGGGAAAAACCGGAACATCGCAAAAAGGATAGGCATTTGAAGCAACATAGGCACACAACCGGCCATTGGATTGACACCTACTTGTTTATATAGCTTCATCGTGGCTTGTTGCTTTTTCATTGCATCCTCTTTCTTAGGAAATTTTTTAGCTAACTCCTCGATCTCGGGTTTCAAAACCCTCATTTTTGCAGAGGATTTATAGGTTTTATATGCAATCGGGAAAAGAACGGTTTTTAATAAAAGTGTCAGAATGAGGATAACGATACCATAATTCCAGCCATATCCGCCAAGCCAGTCAAATACCGGAATTACGGCATATATATTTATCCATGCAAGCAGGAAAAAGCTCCACCCCAAAGGTATCTGCCGTTGCAGTTCAAGGTCGTATTTTTTCAGTGTGCGGTATTTGTTTGGACCAAAATAGAACGACATCGGGAAACTCTCGTTACCTCCGGCATTATAAGGTATGCCAATCAGGGCATCCATCGATTTCAGATAATGCTCGTTTTGATTCTGCTCGTCGGTAAAAACTTTAATATCAGCATTTGTGAACGATTTTTTTGCAATAAGAGTAGCTAAAAAGAACCTTGTTTTGAAAGAAACCCACCTAACAGGAGTTTTCAACGATTCCTCAGCATCTTTCCTTTCCGAAAGGTAATCAACTTCATCTTTATAATATTTATAATAAATTGTTGATTCGCTTCTTTCATTGTCAAGACTTTTTTCCTGTCTTCTCATATCGCTTTGCCAGCTAAGGTCGAGATAACCGGTGCCGGGATCGATAACATCATCCATTCCCACAACATTGATGTTAAAATCCATCATGTAATTGTTCCCGTAAAGAGTGTAAAAATATTCGATATACTTTTCTCTGTTAACGGTATTGTCTCCATTGTCGGCATAAAGACGCATTGCAAAACTAAGTTGATCCTCGCCACTGATAGTCAGCGAATCTTTGCCATTAAAAACATCTTCAAACCAAACCGGTTCAAAATAGAGGTTGTTTGTATTAATTATCCGGTTATTTGCAAAAAAGGAAAGTCCGAATTTGGAATCATCATTATTATAAAGAACCAAAGGAAGCGAATCATAAGATTGGTAATCTTTAAGCCTGACATTAACGATTTTGCCGCCTTTTGTTGATATTCTGATTTTAATCAGGTCGTTTTCTAAAATATACTCTTTATCGTTTCCAATGGCAGCAGTAGCAAATGATCCCAGCTTATCGCGATAATCTGAAATGTCAGCGGGGATATTATCAGTTCCGGGTATTTCTGCTTCCTCCCTTTGCTTTTCGCGCAATTCAACTGCCATTTTAACAGAATCTATCCTTTTCTGCTGAACTATCGCCAGCGAATCAGCCTCGCGTTGCATGGCTTCTCTCTCTTCTTCCGATGGCTGATTTAATATGGTAAAACCAATAAATATTGCAAAGATCAGAACTAACCCAATTATTGTATTCTTGTTCATTAATTGAAAATTATTCGGTTAAAAAAATAAAGGCGCAAAGATACTGACTTTTTTTTATTACATGAGCCGGCAAAATTCCATTTAGATGTTTTATTTTAAAATACCTTTTGCAGCATTCACAAAACTGACAAATATCGGGTGCGGGCTTGCAACAGTACTTTTGTATTCAGGATGAAACTGAATGCCGACAAACCATGGGTGATTTTCCAATTCAATAATTTCAACCAGATCATCATGTTTATTTATACCCGAAGGTATTAGTCCGGCGTTCTGAAATACATCAAGATATTTATTATTAAATTCGTACCTGTGCCGATGCCGCTCCGAAATTTTTTCGACCGTGTATGTATCGCTTGCTTTTGTTCCACGTTTTATGTTACAAGGATATGCTCCCAATCTCATAGTGCCTCCCATCCCCGATATTTTTTTCTGATCTTCCATAATATCAATTACAGGATCAGTGGTTTTTGGATCAAACTCAGTTGAATGTGCATTTTTTAACCCAAGCACATTTCTGGCAAATTCGATAACAGCGCATTGCATTCCGAGGCAAATTCCAAGGAAAGGAATTTTGTTTTCGCGTGCATACTTAATTGCGATTATTTTTCCGTCAATTCCTCTTTCACCAAATCCGGGAGCAACAAGAATACCATTGAGATGCCCGAGAATTTCGGAGACATTTTTATCGTTGATATCTTCTGAATGAATCATTTCAACTTTTACCCTGCAATCGTTGACAGTGCCTGCATGGATAAACGATTCGCTTATTGATTTATAAGCATCTTTCAACTCGACATATTTCCCGATAAGGCCAATATTAACCTTTGAAGATGGATTCTTGTATTTATACAAAAACTCTTCCCATTTTTTTAGGTTTGGTTCATTACTTGCAGGTAGTCGTAATTTATTTATAACTACCATATCGAGTTTTTCTTTACGCATCAGTATCGGAACATCATAAATTGTTTCCGCATCAATTGATTCAATGACCGATGTTGATTCAACATTACAAAACAGGGCGATTTTTCGTTTTAGTGAATCATACAGTGGTTTTTCGGTTCTGCAAACAATAATATCCGGTTGAACACCCGATTCAAGCAACTTTTTTACTGAATGTTGGGTTGGTTTGGTTTTCAGCTCCTGTGCAGCAGAAAGATAAGGCACGAGGGTCAGATGAATAACAAGGCAATTATTTCCAAGTTCCCATCTCATTTGACGTACTGCTTCGATATATGGCAGCGATTCAATATCGCCAACCGTACCACCTATCTCGGTAATAACAATATCGTAATTACCTGAATTTCCAAGTAATTTGACACGGTATTTTATTTCATCGGTAATATGCGGAATAACCTGCACCGTTGAACCCAGATAATCGCCGCGTCTTTCTTTATCTATCACTGCCTGGTATATTCTTCCGGTTGTGATATTATTTGCCTGTGAGGTGGGTATATTTGAAAATCTTTCGTAATGCCCAAGGTCGAGATCAGTTTCGGCTCCATCTTCAGTAACATAACATTCACCGTGTTCGTAAGGATTTAATGTTCCGGGATCGATATTAATGTATGGGTCAAGTTTTTGGATTGTAACCGAAAATCCGCGTGCCTGCAGCAGTTTTGCGAGTGAAGCAGAGATAATTCCCTTGCCTAATGATGAAGACACACCCCCGGTAACAAATATATATTTTGTTTTTGGCATTTTTGAATTTTTTAAAAAATATGGGACCATCATAAGAAATGACGTCCCATATTATTATAAAGATAATCTGTTAATAATATCTGTAACTTTTAACTTTCCCAATATGTTTGGCTAATCTTACTACCTGGCAGGTATATCCGAATTCGTTATCATACCAGAGATAAACAACAATAGTTTTACCGTCAGCAGAAACTTTTGTGGCGGGGCTGTCGAAAATACACGCACATGAATCGCCAATACCATCGGAGGATACAAACTCGGTGGAGTTACTGTAACGGATCTGTTCAATCAAAGTGCCTTTCAGTGAAGCGTTAAGGAAAAGATTTTTTACATCTTCAACGGTAACTTTCTTCTCAACTTCGAGTGCGAGAACTGCAAGAGAGACATTTGGAGTAGGCACCCTGACAGCATTGGATGTAAATTTACCTTTGAGTGAAGGAATAGCTTTTGCCGCTGCCGAACCGGCGCCTGTTTCGGTAATAACCATATTTAAAGGCGCTGAACGTCCTCTTCTTGACTTTTTATGGAAGTTGTCAAGAAGGTTCTGGTCGTTTGTGTAAGCATGAATCGTTTCAATATGGCCTTTTATAATCGTAAATTTATCCTCAATAATTTTAAGTCCCGGAACAATAGCATTTGTAGTACAAGAAGCTGCGGAAAAAATATTCTCCTCATCTATACCTTTGAAATCCTGATTAATCCCGTAAACGATATTTGGGATATCATCCTTACCGGGAGCTGTAAGTAAAACTTTACTAATGCCCTTGGCTTTCAAATGGCGGCCAAGCTCATCCCTGGTGCGCCATATACCGGTGTTATCTATAAGCAAAGCATCCTTTATTCCATAAGCTTCGTAATCAATTTCCTCAGGTTTTTGGGCAGCTATCATTTTAATCATGTGCCCGTTAATTATAAAATAACCATTCTCAACATCCTCATTTGCAACGCCATTAAAATTTCTGTGAACCGAATCTTTTCTGAACAGAGAAATTCTTTTTCGCAAATCTTCCGCTTTATTAGAACGGGTAACAATTGCCTTCAGACGTAGTTGTGAACCGTTACCTGCAATACTTATCAACTCGCGGGCAAGCAAACGGCCAATTCTTCCGAAACCATATAAAACAACATCCTGAGTACGTATGCTACGTGGAGGAGCGCCAACAAATTTTTTCAGTTTATCAAGAATAAAATCATTAGCATTGTTGTACTTATGCTTTTCATCTGTCCATTCCGAATTTAGTCTTCCAATATCTATCCTTGCCGGTGCAATATCTTCGGCAAGAATTGCCTTTGCCAACAGAAGCGAATCCTGAACGCAAACAGGCTTTTTTAGAATTGTCTCAGCACGGACATGTTTATTTAAAATTCTGCCCGCACCACGATCTATCAACTGGCTACGTAAGAGAATAAGTTCAATCGACTTATCGAACCAGAGTTTCCCAATTACATTGATGAATTCAATTGCAGCTTTTTCATCATTAATCCAAAATCTTAAAGATTTATCAAAGGTATTCATAGTACATTTTTTATAGGTTAATATTTTGTTTAAAATATGTGAAATTCAAAAAAAAATATCTTGTTATCAGGATAAAAATTGTAAGCTGCAAATGTATGGAAAAAATTATTTTAATTGTCAAAAAAAAATGAACAATTATTTTTGCAAAATTTGCGGTTTTATTTAATTATTGATTTTAATTGTTTTTCCCAATGAAGAATTTTGATGTAATCATTGTAGGTGCAGGGCCGGCCGGATTAAATTGTGCAAAAATTCTTAGTCATTAAAATTTGAAAGTACTATTGCTTGAAAAAAATGACGTCTTTGGCGATAAAATATGCGCAGGTGGTTTAACCCGAAAAAGTCTTTCCATATTAAAAATTCCCGACCATATCATTGAACACAAAATTTATCATACTGTTGTGTATTCCAAACATTTCCAAAGCAATACTAAATCACCTGTTCCTCTTGTTTTCACAATCAACCGTAAAGACCTTGCCATGTGGCAAAAAAATCAATTAATAAATACAAATGTCGAAATTTTAACCAAAGCAAAAGTTACTCAAATAGATCAAAACAAAATTGTTGTTAATGGAAATACGGAATATGGGTTTCGGTATCTTGTGGGCGCTGACGGTGCTTTTTCAATCGTACGAAAACATCTTAAAATACCGGTAGAAAAGAGGCTTATTGGAATTCAATATGTCATTCCTTTCCCCGCTGTTCCTCGCCTTGAAATATATTTTAATTCAAAATTGTTCCATTCCTGGTATGCATGGATATTTCATCATAAAGAAAGCATTTCGGTGGGTTGTGAATGCGACCCTAAGATTATGTCTTCCGGAAAATTAAAAACAAACTTTAAAAAATGGCTTGACGAAAAAGCAATTGATATTTCTCGTGGCCAATATCAGTCCTGTCCCATTAGTTATGATTACAGAGGATTCAAATTTAACAATATTTTTTTAGCAGGTGAAGCAGCAGGCCTGGCGTCGGGGCCAACGGGGGAAGGAATATATCAGGCGCTTGTTTCGGGAAGAGAAGTTGCAAAAATAATTCTTGATGAAAACTATGTTTCGCAACCTATGGAGGAGATAATTAGATACAATTCGATTCAAAATAAAACACTAAAATATTTATCTAACGTCGGTCCTCTCCAAAATCTTTTTCATGATATTTTAATCATTTTGTTAAATAATAAAAAGTTTAAAACAAAGCTCACCTCATCATTTTCTTAAACCCGAAAGATAAAAGTAAACGTCTTTTACGTAGGAAAGTTTGGATAATTAAATCAAATAGAGTAGCATCGGCAGTTGCGGTAAAATTGGGATGATTTTTCTGAATCAGTTTAGAATAAAATTTATACCCTGATATCTTTAAAAATTCTGTTGCTTTTCAAATTATCCATCTATATTTAGAATGATTTCATCTCCTGCAATGTTCCTCACTTTCATTCGCAAAGGTTTTTTGTTACAGTAGATTTTAGCATCCCAAAAGTTTTTAGTTTTTTTACCATCCACAATCATGTAACCGAGTTTGTCGATCTTGATTTCTCTGTCGCTGTGCCAAACATTGCCGTCTTTGTTTTTACAGTCCAAACTGATAAGCTCAATAAGTTCAAGTCCTTCATTGCTGATTTCAATTGGGGTGAATTTTTTTTCCGGTCTATCGGTACGGGATTTCTCCCGCTCTTGCGGGATCAACTTTTTGCTTTCGGCTTCTACCCCGACATTTGTTGGGATTTCGCTTCTCTTAACATTTTCCTCATTCATTGTAAATGGCTGCAACATTCCTTTTTGGTTGTATTCATCTATTTTTTGACGAAGGCGGTCGCTGATGAATTGTGTGAACTCAATGGTATAGTCCCCTTCTTTTTCAGTTATCTTATATTCTGCAATGTCGTCAACAACGGTTTCATCCAGTAATCGTTTTAGGTCGCGTAGTTCTATTTTGATTTCGGTCATGTTGTTGTCGTGGATAAATTTTTCTATTTCCTTTGGTTCGTCTATGTCAATGTAATAGACCACTACCTTTTTTATATTGACCAATTCTGGCAATTCCAGATTAACGAGTTGGTTGGCAATGGGAATGTCAAGCACTTTTTGGGTGTGGTCGGATAAATCGGGAATATAAACGGGAACAGTGCCGAGCTTACTATCGGTAATGTAGCCAAACCAGAATTTTGAAATACCATTGCCGTTTTTGCGATTATTTTTCTGCAAGCCCGGTATCAGTTTTGCCAGCTTATCCATGGTTTGCACAGGGTTGCGAAAAAGTTTTACTCCGTCTTTTATTTCTAAGATATCAAACTCTGCTTTCGCTTCTATGAGGCGGTCCCTTGTGGTTTGGATGCTGTTAATGCCTACGTCAACGTGAATAAAGTTTCGCCCTAAATCGTTGGCTACTTTTGCCGCTACACCACTACCGCCAAAAAAATCGGCTACAACCATTCGTTCTTTGGTGCGTTCGTTCCTGAACTCATTGCTGCCGGCTTTGATGATACGGTCTAATAGGGCTTCGGGTTTTTGGGTTGAATAATCCACACGCTCGTGAGCCATTGAGTTTATGTAAGCAAGGTCATCCCACCAATCTTTCATTCTAATACCTTCACCCATGTATAATTTGTATTTTTCACCTCTTAAATATTGCCAACGATATTTTCCTTTTTCATCTTCTTCCGTGAAGTGAGCAGCTTCATCTGCATACGGTTCATAAGGTTGGTTCCAGTTGTAATCTTCATTCTTTGTAAACCAATAAATGACGTCATGTGAATTTTGGAAAAGATTTGACTTTGCCGTCCATCTACGATAAGCCCAAATTATTTCATTTTTGAAATAATCCTCTCCAAATATTTCATCCATCAAAATTTTTACATAATGCCCAATGTGCCAATCAATGTGCATATAAATACTTGCGGTTTGGCTCATAACGGCTTTTATTGCCATAAGGTTTTCGTACATCCAGTTGAGATATGCTTCTTTGTTCCAGATGTCGCCATACATTTTTTCTTCAAATGCCTGTAGTTCGCCTATGTTCATTTTTTCCTCTGCCTTTTTGATGGCTTCGGCTATTTTAGGATTTTTACGGATGTAAACCTTTTTGGCATAGTCGGCGCCGGAAGCAAAAGGCGGGTCAATGTAAACGAGGTCAACTTTGATGCCCTGGTCTTTAAGATACGCACAAGCGGAGATGCACTCGCCACGAATAAGCATATTCTTAGGATTGTTGCCAATGTTTTCGGTTTTTTCTACTTCGTAGTAAGGCATGCCACGTTTAATTTTTACAAACACTTTGTCATTATCACGATATTTAAGCACTCTGCGGGTTCGTGTAAAGTTGTTGAGGATGGCTTGTCCTTCAACGGTGTCGGGGTAATAGGGTATGTATTTTACAGGCATAGTTTTAATCGTTAAAAAAGTTTATAATTTTTTCCTTCAACTTTGTTAGATTTGGAATTACCCCATCGCTGTCCTGCAAATAGAGGAAGTCAAACCGTTTGTAGCCGAATTTATCGTTATTCAATTTTAAAAAGTCGGATGAAACATATTGCTTTCGCAACTTAAATGCTTTTTGGTCGGCAAATCCGCTTCCTTTGGTTTCAATGATGAGGATTTTGTGCAATTGCTTGTCTTTGCGTTTTATCATCAGGAAGTCGGGCGTATAATGACCAATGGGTTTCCAGTTCTTGCCGTTTTTTGCAAAGCAATTGATGACAAATCCGGTTAACCCTCTTTC